>JANNSB010000201.1:0-2259 GCA_031402175.1 Planctomycetaceae bacterium | reverse complement strand
ACCGCATCATCGACCGACACATAGCGCTGAATCACGCGATCATACGGCGTGGACACGTTCACCACTTCCCGCCCGTTCATCGTGGCAAAGCGCCGGTTGTGATCGAGCCACATCCAGAGCTTTCCCGCCAACGCCAAGCTGTAGGGGGCTGACGTGCCGAACGGCTGCGCCGAGCCAGGAATCCTCGTAAAGGGCGTGGTGCCGTCGTTCACCCAGAACTCCACCGATTCGCGCCCTAGGGCAATGATTTCCCGAAAGGCTTGCTTCATGGCCACACAGTCATCCGGGTTCGATTCGGCGGAGAAGAAATCCAGCGCCGCCCAGTTCGTCAAGTCATTGATCGCCGAGAACTGCACGGTGCCGGTGCCCACATCGTTCGCTAAGAGGTATTGATCGACCGCCGCGACATGCGACACCGTATTCGGCGCATCGGCATCGGCCAGCGTGGTCAGCGTGGAATAATCGGTGTGGACCATGTTGCCGCCGTTCGCCATCACCATCCGTGTCGCATCGCCCGCAAAGGTGACTTGGGCTCCCTGAAGGAGTGCCGTGGAGCCGGTCAATTCCACCTTCGTCCCCGTCGCATCCGTAATCTTCCAGACGCGCCCCTGGCTCACGACCAGCACCACCCCTTGCCGATCCGACCAATGGAGCCCATCAATGGGCAGCGCCGTGCCGAGGTCGATGAAATCCGTCAAGCCTGGGCGCTTCATCAGGTGCAACGTGCCTTCGACCACCACTGGCACGGCATCCACAATCGTCGCAGCCGATTGATCGACTTCCATATCCTCCACGCTCTCGTTTGGCGGCATGATGAGGGGGATGGGGGACCAAGTTGCAGCCATCTAGCGTTTCTTCCCACCCTTGCGACTCGGTTTCGTGTAGCCCATCGCACACCTCCTACATGAAACTGACTTTATTGTGAATGTCTTTACTCTTCGCCTTCACGTTCACGAAAATATCGTCGAACGCGCCTTTCGCCTTCTGGATCATGTGGCGTCGCTCATCCAAGTTAATCCCGTAGAGGTCGCCTAAATCGAAAGCCAGCTTGTAGACCAAGGTGCGCGGCCATTCGAGCGGAAAGTCCGGGGTATCTGCTGCCGTATCGAAATCGAACAACGGACGCCGGAACGTGAGGCGCACCTGCTCGGTACAGGCATAGCTGGTGCCGGAAGTCCATGTCGTTGGTCCACTGCCGCCCAACGCCCACGCCATCGGATAATTGGCTCCGGTAATCGGTCGCGTGACCGCGGCGGCCACATGTGGGTAGATACACTTGTAGACCAGCGCATCGGTGCCGGTGACGACAGCGCCCGTCGTGACGGTCGCCAGCATGGGATAGAGCAACAAGACGCGGCTCGCCAGGTCTCGATGCTCCGTCAGGTAGGCGACTTCAGGAGTGCCGGTCCTCATCTTCTCTTCGATGGCTTCATACTGTTCCGCCTTCACAATCTTGACGGGAACATCCTGCCCGATGGCGTTGCGGTAGTGCATCGTGACCAGATCCGCAATTGTCGAGGGGAGCCCGTTCGTCGTCGTATACCGATGCGTCGCTGCTGCGAGGGTCAGCGGTGACGAGGCATCAATCGTCCAGAGCCACTTCCCGGACACGTCCGTTTCGCGCACGATCATGCTGAGTGCTTGGATGCCATCCTGGAGTTGCTCGCTATCGAGTCCTTGGCCAGGTTCCAAGACGCCGATCATCTTGTGCGCCATCTCGATCAGCTTATCGCGCGTGATGGTAAAATTTGAGGTTGTGCCTGGCGGCATAGGTGAACTCCGTTAATACAAGGCTACAATGCTGGTGGCCGTCGTGCCCGTTGCAAAAACCCGCTTCACCCGAATCGGCAGAACTGATCCCGCGACCACACCGACCAACGTGACTGAGGCGCTGTCTTTATCGAGGATCAGCACCACGGTGCCTGTGCCCCCCACGTACAGTGCCCGACAGCCACGCGGGAGGTCCGTACCGTCGTCTGGTGTGACGGCTTCGGCTGAGCCGGACGCCGCCGTATAGTCCTTGTCATACATCTTCGAGGTCATAGGCTAGCCAATCCGTATACCAACCGAAATGGACATCCGTGCGAGCCTGCTGCCCATCGTGATCGTATCGCTCTGTCCGTCCACGACACTTCCCCCCACGCTCAACCCCACAACCGACCAGATCGCGCTACTGAGTCCGGTACCCGTGGCCAGGCCATCGCTACTGCCCAGGCTGTTCCAGACAGCGGCAGCGGTGCCGGTGGTCGTCGCCAGGCC
>JANNSB010000200.1:0-14103 GCA_031402175.1 Planctomycetaceae bacterium | reverse complement strand
CACGATGCGGGCCATTGTGGCATCGCTGGAAGCTTCTTCCGCGAACCCGGCGAAGGCCTTGTCGATTTCTTCCAGCCACAGCACGGAGGGGGCGATCGTCTCCATGAGTCGCAACACTTCGCGCAGATTTTGTTCGGAACTGCCGCGCTGTGCTTCGAGCAAAGCCGACAGATCGAGCCTGACCAGCGGAAAACCGAGCCGACGCGCAATTGCCTTGGCAGAGAGACTCTTTCCGCAACCCTGCACGCCGGCAAGGAGCACACCCTTGGGATTCGAGATGCCGCGTTCTTGGGCGTCGGCAGAGAACGCCTCGGCACGCTGATCGAGCCATTCCTTCAGTCCATCAAGGCCGCCGATGTCTCCCATGCCCTCTTCCAGGTCGAAGAACTCCAGGAGCTGCGATCCCTGCACCATGTGCCGCTTTTCGGAGACCAGGCTCATGTAGACTTCATCAGTGACGGTCTCGCGCCCCTGCAACGAACGGGCGAAGGCTTTGCGGGCTTCACCAAGCGTCAGCCCGAGGACGGCCTTCACCATGTGATCCGACTGCTTTTCATCGAGTTCCAGGTGAGGGAACTGTGTCTCGATGACCGACAGCAGTTCGGCCCGCATTTCGGACATGCCGGGCAGCGGTGGTTCGAGCGTCGTCGTGTCCTTGGCGAGTTCCAGCGGAATGGCGTCGACGGGACCGACCATCAGCAACGTCTTGCGCGTCTCCACCAGCTTCGGAATCGAATCCCGCAGTTTGCGGACGACGAGTGGATCGGACAGAAACGGATGCAGATCCTTCAACAGAAATACATGGTCGTCGGGATAACGCAGGATTTCATCCAGAAACTCGAGCGGCTGAAGCGGCTTCGAGTCGTTCGACGACAGGGCCGGATGCGCTCCCCCCGTCGCCGACCAGACGACGAACCCCATCCCCATCTCCAGCACCAGATCGGCAATCTCCTGCTCCCACCGCAGCTCTTCATAGGTATGCAGCAACAGAATCGAATACCGGGAGAGAATCCTCGACCGGAGATCATCGAGCGCCTGAGTCGTCGTCATCGCAGTGGGTACCGTCAAGAGTTGAGGAAAGTCCTTCGGTCACGATACGGGCGAAGTAGGCGATGTTCAAGAACAGCGGAAACCCGTTGCCGGCTATGGTGCAGCAGGCGGCTGTTCATCCACGAACCTCCGCAGCAGCCAACGCAGTGTGTGATCCGCGCGACTGCGAGTTTCCTGCTCGCTGAGCGCTCCTTCGCCTTCCATGGGCCGAAAGCCCTGCATCTCCAGACGCGAACTCCAGCATTCTTTCTCGGCAGTGGCATTGACCCTTTCCTTGATTCTGGCGGCCCAGACGAGGCCAAAGCGGTCGCGAAAGTCGACCCACGTTTGATCCAGCGGGTCGGGAAGAGTTTGCCGATTTCGCGAAGCCAGCCAGCCAGCCAGCGCGCTCAGTCCCAGACAGGGATAGGCCGCCAGATGCCAGCGGGGGCCAAGGTCAACGAATGTCGTCAGCGGCAGCAGGATGAATGCAATCGCCGCCCCATAAATGAGTGCGGAAGCGGTCCAGCGGGGAATGAGCAGGTAGTTTCCCAGTCCCATCACGGCCACGATCGCGATGCCGATCGCCGTGGGGGTTTCGATCTGCAACGGCGCTGGGGGATAGCCTTCGAACCAGACGGTTAAGGCCGGCCAACCCAGCACGAACATCAAGGGGACCAGGACAAAGGCGTTCCAGACTCTGACTCCCGGCCGCTGCGCGCCGAGAACGGCAATCAGCGGGCAGAGCGCGACGATGCCGGTCCAGTAGAAGGCCTGCTGAGCGAGGGATTCGGGAACATGCGCAAAAACTGCCGATGTGAGCGATCCGGCAAACGCAGCGGCAACGGCCCAGGCCCAGCAGGCGGCAATTACGAGAGTCGTACCCTTTGCAGAGCGAGTCAACCAGAACAACCCGGGCAGAAAGGCTGCCCAACCGAGCCAGGCGGAGATGATCAGGGGCCAGGGCATCGGTTGGGTGCGGTTGTCCGCAGGTGAGTTTTCCGGATGTTCCGAGTGTGACTCGCAGTCATTTTGGGAGCAACCGTCACAGCCCGCACGTTCGGAATGAGGGGGGCGGATGCCGGGTAAAAGCGCTGCAACGGATCCAACTCATGGTCGGGTCGGGCCGATCCTACCTGCAGATGGACCAATGTTGGATTTGTCGCGGATGCAGGACGCACGCACCACGCAAGACGGTGTAGTTCTGGGCCGCAATTCCCCAGGAATGGCAAGGAGACCATGACCATGAAGTTCACAAGCTTTGTAGTCGCCCTCGCGATCGTCGCCAGCGCAAATAGCGCGAACGCCGGTCTGTTCGGGCGAATGCACGGCGGCTGTTGCCCCGCGCCCAGCTGCTGCTGCCCGGATGATTGTTGTGATTCGTCGTGCTGCGCCCCGGATGACTGCTGCGGCGACGCCTGCTGCGATGACGCATGCGGCGACGCCTGCTGCAACGACGGCTACGGCGACGACTGCTGCGGCGATGACTGCTGCGGAGACGATTGCTGCGGAGACGATTGCTGCGACAATGGTTGCTGCGAAGATCCGTGCTGCCCGGCTGATCCCGGTTGCTGCTGCCCGGACGATTGCTGCGATCATTGCTGCGACCACGGTGCCCCGGCATGCGGCTGCGGCCCGTGCCATCGTCACCGTCGGCCCTTGATGGGATGGCTGCGTCGTTGCTGCCAGCCCCGTCGTCATGCCTGCGGCCACGGCGGCGGCTATGATCACAGCTGCTGTGCTCCTGAAGTCGGCTGCTGTGAAGACCCCTGCTGCCCGGTTGATCCGGGTTGCTGCTGCCCGGATCCGAGTTGCTGCGCTCCGTGCTGCAATTGAGCGTGCATCCTGGATGCAGGCGTGTTGAATGACTGTTGTATAAGGACTAAGGCTCGACGAATCCCGAAGGCTTTCCCCAGCAATAAGGGCGCGCTACAGCCGACACATCCTGAAAAACGAATAGCAGGCGTCGAATCCTCGGATTCGACGCCTGTTTTTTTTTCGGCATAATCGGCGCGTGATCGGCGAGAACTGCCGGGAACGAGTCTGAAAGTCTCCTGCGGGACTGGCGAGGGGTCGATCAAGGTTGGCAGGTGGACCCATGTCGTTGTGTTGCGGAGTCAGGTCAGTGCCACCCGACGGCACCCCTGCATCCGTATGTTCCCAACCCCCGGAATGTTCAGGAGACTCAAGATGAAGTTCGCAAACCTCTTTGCTGCCCTCGTGGTCGTCGCCAGCGCCTCCAGCGCGAACGCCGGCCTGTTCGGGTGCGGCCACGGCGGTCATGGTTGCGGTCACGGCTACGGCCACGACTGTCACCAGGCCCCGAGCTGTTGCTGCCCCGAAGATTGTTGTGACACGAGTTGCTGCGCTCCCTCGGATTGCTGCGGCGACTGCCACGTCGACGCGACCTGCGGTTGCCCCAGCGATTGCTGCGACAGCGGCTGCGACGTGGGCTGCGGCTGCCCGACCGATTGCTGCGAGTCGAGCTGCTGCGCTCCCGACCACTGCTGTGCTCCCGCTTCTTGCTGTGCTCCCCGCAACCATCATCATCACGGGATGGGCGGCTGGTGGCGTCGTTGCTGCGGTCACCGCCATGGCGGCCATGACCATGGCTGCGGCCATGACCACGGCTGCGGCTATGATCACAGCTGCTGCGCTCCGGACCACTGCTGCGAGCCGACTTGCTGTGCTCCCAGCTGCTGTGCTCCCGTTGCGTACTAAGTCGCTGCGAGTGATGACGAGTTGAACCGCGAGAGCCATAACGCCTTCCCCTGCCCATCGGCTTAAGCGGCCAAACTCATCTGCAAAAAGCAGGCGTCGAATCCCCCCAGATTCGACGCCTGTCTTTTTTTGGTCTTGGCGGAGCCGCGCACGCAGTCAGCGGATTCCCCAATTCCCGAATCCTCAATCCCAATTGCCTCGCCACACGGTACACTGTGGGAACTCCATTCCACATGAGTTCTCATGTCTCCTGGCGCGATACATCTCCGAAGACGCGACTTGCTCAAGGTCGGCTCCCTGGGCGCGATCGGACTGGGGCTGCCGGATTTGCTCACGCGGCGAGCGAACGCGGCAGTCGAGTCGTTCGGACGCGCCAAGTCGTGCCTCTTGATGTTTCTCGAAGGCGGACCAGCTCAGCACGACATGTGGGACATGAAACCCGATGCGCCCCGTGAGGTGCGCGGTGAATTCAACCCCATCGCTTCGTCGGCGCCAGGCATCGATGTCTGCGAACACCTACCGCTGCTGGCCGAACAGATGCATCATGTCGCCCTGATCCGATCGGTGCATCACTCGATCGTCGATCACAACGCAGGCACTTACTACGCGATGACGGGTCGCAATCCTGTCGTCAACGGAAGGTTGATCGTCCGGGACGAGCCGGAGAACTTTCCGCCGTTCGGTGCGGTACTGGCGAAGCTGCGCCCGAGCCAGCGCCTGCCCGACTTCGTGCACATCCCGGAGATCATGTTCAACAACGGCTATGAAATCCCGGGGGAGCGCGCGGGGTTTCTGGGTCCGGGATACGATCCGCTCCTCACGGGCGATCCCAGCGCGCCTGGCTGGCGCGCGCCGGGGCTGCGACTGTTTCGTGACTGCCCGCTCGATCGACTTGATGACCGCGAACAACTGCTCTCGCGGCTCGACACGCTGGCCGGCCTCGCCGTCGATGATGCACTCCTGACGGGCCTCGGTGATCAATACGCGAAGGCGTTTTCGCTGCTCACATCGCGCGAAACCCGTCAGGCGTTCGAGATCGATCAGGAACCCGAAGAAGTTCGCATTCGCTACGGACTGCCGGACCGCGTCGATCGCTCGGTCGAGGCTCGCAAGTTCGGCGGCTTGCCGCATCTCGGCCAGTCTCTGCTGTTGGCCCGCAGGCTGATCGAAGCCGGTGTGCCCTTGGTCACGGTCTGCACCGGACGGCGCATCGATCAGACCTGGGACGGACATCGCGAGCATTTCGAATTGCTGCGGCGGTCGATCTTGCCTTACTTCGACCGTGCGTTCTCCGCCCTGATCGCCGACTTGGCCGATCGCGGACTGCTGGATGAAACGCTTGTCGTGGCGATGGGTGAATTTGGCCGCACTCCACGGATCGGGCAAGTCACATCCGCCGCCGGTGCGACTGATGCGGGCCGCGACCACTGGCCGCATTGCTACACCATTCTGATGGCCGGCGCGGGCGTGAAGCCGGGATATGTCCACGGCTCCTCAGACCGCGATGCCGCGTATCCCGACAGCCAGGCGGTCACACCAGAAGACCTCGCCGCGACGATCTACTGGTCGCTGGGAATCGATCCTCGCGCTCAACTGGATGATCCACTGGGGCGTCCGCATGTCCTGGCGCTGGGGGAACCGATTCTCGACCTGTTCGCCTGACGATTCAGAAACGACAACATGACCGACCAGCCTCCCGCCGCCGACAATTCTCCTGACCGCGGAGCGACTCCCGAAACTAAGCTGCAAATCGCGCTTGCGCTGCTGGAAGACGCCAACGGCTGGGCACAGCACTTCAGCAATGTGCGACTCGCGTTGGTCACGTTTCTGTCGGGCATTTGCCTGGGGATCATGAGCTTCAAGTGGGATCACCCCGAGGCGTTTCTCGTCTGGTCGACGCTGGGAGTCTGGTTCCTGGGGATGACGTTGTTCGTCATCTTCTCGATGGCCGAGTGGAGCAAGCTCGACCACCGTGAACTAAGCCTCTGCGAAATCATGGCCGCCCAGGGCAGAATCTGCCGGCGTAAGAGCGCTCCGCCACACAAAGGGATGGACCGCATCACCTGTGAGTGGCGTCGGCAGGGCGACTGGGCCTACGCGGCCTACTTCCTGTTCACGATCATCTTCCTGTTCGCCTGGTGCGAATGGCATGAGCGCATTGGGGAGTCTGCCGCCAAGCCAGTGACCACGTCGGCGGAAGGCGATGCGCCAGAAGGTACAGCACCGACTACTGGCTGAGTTCGTCGGCGAACTGCACGTCATACTCTTCGAACAAGTCGACTCCGCGCGACATGTGTTGCTGCCGTTCGCCTTCCGCCAATTGCAGCACGGGCATGGGGAGACCGAAATTCGCAAATCTCAAGGCGTCCGGCAGATCAGCCAAGAATGCGGCTCGCGAACCGTTCCATTCCTCGGGAGTGCTCGGCACCCGCTTCTTCACTCGGACGACGAACAAATAGGTGTAGTCCGCATTCCAAACGGCACGCGTCTCTCCCACTTCCATTTCACGAAAAACCGTGTGCATGAAGTTCTGTCCGACGGGAACATCGGGCAGACCGGGAATCGAGTTCATCTCCGGCGGAGGCTGTTGCAAGGCGTTGGCGCCGGCAGCCGACGACTGTCGATACCACGACATGTGCTGGGTTTCGGTGGTATCGAGGCTCAGTCCATCGTCGCCGATCAGTTTGGTGTCGGCGAAGACAGTGGAGAAAGGCTCGGTGCCGGCCTTGGCCATCTCGACGAGTTCCGCAGCACGCGCTTCGACAGTCTCACGGGCCTTGAAGAGTTGCCACGACTCGACGACCTGTTCGCGAATCTTCTGTTCCATTCCTTCACGGTCGTCTGCGAGGGTTTCGGGCGCGTAGGCATTCAGGTCCGCGATCTTCCAGACGACGAATCGGCTTTGCGGCGGCGGAGGCGCGACATCCAACGGACTCGCCTGCGTGGGGCTTTCGCACAGCACGGGACGATGAAGATCCTCGAAGTCCTGGAATATGGCGCTGGAGATTGGACGGCTGGTTCCGTTCGACGACATCTCCACTGCTGATCCAAAAGTGTGATCCTTGGAATCTCGGAGTTCCGTGCTGGAGAGCAACGGTGTCTGCGCGAAGTAGAATTCGAACCGCTCGGGATCCTGATCGCTTTCTTCCTCGGTCGCCAGCGTGCGTGCCGACTCAACGGCGTCGGCTAACGACATGTGGTCATCGCTTTCCGGAGGCAACACTGCCCTCTGGCGAATCTGCTTCTCGAACGCGATCGCGAACGATTCAAGATCCTCCTGCAACAGCGCATCGGCCTTGATGAGCCGCAGGTACTCTTCGATCTCGGCACGCAATTCATCGGTCAGCGGAGGCGGACCAATGACGACCGCTTCACCAGTCTCTCCCGGCAAAGGCGGGGGTGGAGGATCTTCCGACTCCGACAGCGTGAACGGAGCCGGCTCGGCAGGCGTTTCTGTTTCAGTGATGTCGGTCGTCGCGGGATCAATAGTTGTAGCGTCATCCGTCGTAGCGGGAGTCTCGGTGTCTGGAGTCTCAGTGGCTGGGTCGCCAGGATCGACCGGGTCGGTTGCGGCCGCGGGATCGTCACCCGCCGAGATATCGGCCTGAGTGTCGGTCTCGGTCGATTCGCTCCCGTCGTCTGCTGACGGAGTCTCGGTCGATTCGTCCGCAGTCTCTGCTGCATTGTCGACAACGGGATCGTCGCAGGAACTGTCGGTGGGTGGTTCTTCCGCAGACTCTGTCGCATCCGGCGTCGATTCGGAACTTTCCTCCGTCTCCGGAGCGGCTGCTTCTGTTCCCTCAGCGTCGTCGGTGGCCGATTCGGTTTCGGGAGTGTCGACGGCAGGTTGGTCCGCTGAGTCTCCACTTTCGGGATCAGGCGCTTCGGTTGATTCAGGCGTGGTCGTTGCTGGATCGATCGGCGCGTCGCCGGTCGGCGCATCGTTTGTGGAAAGTGGCGGAGGCAACGCCGGACCGTCGGGGAACGGGTCTGTACCAGGCGGTCGCGCGGGGACAGTCGATCCGGGCGTCCTCGATGCGGCGTCTTCATCCACCGGGGGCGGATAACGCCTGATGTATTCGGCATCGATCTCTGCGGGTGTCACCGTGACCTGATCGAGATAGTCGTCAGCAGTTCCCTCGATGTAGGCGAACTGGGCGCGGCGCGGTTGTCCGAATCCCGGCCGGCCTTCTTCAGGCTGACCCTCCGCGGTGAAGTTCGGGAAGTTCTCCCGGTATTCGCTGAAGAACTCTTCCAACTCAGAGTCGCTGGGCTCCACTGATTCATCTTCATCGACAAACTCGCTGGCCGGCAGAATCGCCAATTCCATGTCCTGTTGGACATTCAGCTTCTGATGCGCATCCCAGTAGGTCTCCGGTGGAATGATTTCGCCACCGCTGAGCGCAATTTGCACCTGCCGTATTCGCCATTCATCCTGCAGTGCCTCGTAGACTGCCTGCTCCGATGCACCGATCTCGCGGCAGACGGACTGCATGACCCCGCTGGTAATCAACGTGTCGCCGCCCCCCCTCGGGGTCGTGATCGCCATCAGAAAGTTCGAGACGGTTTCCTGGCTGCCGACGATTCCCATCCGATCGGCTTCGCGTCGCAGAATCTCACCAAACGCCAAGGATTGTGGGTCAGAGTTGCCGAACGCAAACTGTTGAATGGGGGTCGTGGGGTTTGCGTCGTTGAGGCGGGCCACGACGGCCTGCACGAAGGTATTCGCAAGAATTCGGCGGTCCTGAAGCGTATCGAGCTCTTCGCGGCTGATGTTGCCCCCCTTCATGCTAATGGCGGGAGGAGCCGAAAAATTCCACACCAGAACGAGTCCCACGCACGCACCGATCAGCAGCCCGTAGGCTCCGTATTCCGTCGACTTCTTGTTATTCAGGCCCATCAGCCAGGTGATCGATCCGACCGCCGCCGCCAGCAGGGCGACCAGCAGTGGTCCCGACAAGTCCGTCGCGTCCTGAATCGAACCGCAGACCACGAACGACAGCATCGACAGCCCGACGAGCACCACCATCATGACTTTTTGATGGCGTCGGAAGATACGAAACGGTGAACTCATCCCTGTCCCTTATTCTTTATGGAGCCTCGGTCCAGAGTGTGGCCTGGACCGTTGCGGTTCCTCTCCTGACAGCAGGGCCTTACGTCCTGAGCCTGGGCGATGATTAACGATCTTGCGCCCGACAGCCACGCTGGATCATACCCGATCCAACCGCCTGTCGCGTCGCAACTTCAAGAATGGACGGATTCTAGCTCGACCGGGGGGATCCGCAAGTTCAGGTTTTGCCACCGTTCCTTACCCGGCGTAATGCACGCACAGCCGTGGAATCTCCCCCATTTGCATCAACGACTGGACACGCCTGCGATGCGACCAGCTTCCGAAGAACGGGGAGTAGCCGTGGTGGTGATCCACGAACGACAACGCCTGGGCAATGTCTTCCCGCACCCATGTGGTTCGACCGGCACTCAAGGCCAGCCACCTCGCGATCCACAGCGTCGACGGTATCACCAGCGCCAGGCTGAACCAGCCGTCCACGACGCTCATGCCATAGAAGGCCCTGCCGCAAAAGTGCAGTGATCGCAATTTGACCTGCAGATACCGACTGAGGATCTCGTCGGCCTCCGCCGGCAACGGGCCGAAGTCGCCCTCTAGCGCGGCGAAGGGAACCTCGTGCAATTCGCTTCGTAGCGGCGGCATCAGACCCACGCCGCGCGTCAGTCGTATGCCGTACTGGAAGAGTCTCCACCGGCCTCGCAGCGACTGGTCGATCGTGCCATACGCATCTCGCCGGGCGTATTGGCCGGCCGTGATGCGAAACATCGTCAGTGCCAGATTCGACGGCCTCGCCAATTCGGGCAATGCGGGGATCTCGGCGTCGGCTGCTTCCGTCAGCAGACCCAGGAACTCCTTCATCCGTGTTCCCTTGATCTTCGTCAAGGTGGCCTGGCGGATGAGATCCATCCACTGCAGGGTTCGCAGCAAACGCACGATGACGGGAGCATCGCTCGACAACGTGCGGTCCAATGCGTCGACGACTTGCAGGACATCTTCCCAGTCAGACTTCTCACCGCGTTTGATCGCGGGAGCCGGCGTGTCGAGTGCATTCTCCGGCACGACCAACTGCACGAGTTCGCGAATATCGCCGCGTTGATCGGCGACTGGCTTGCCAAGGTTCAGCACCACCGAAGGGCAACTGAACCGCAGACCCACGCTGATCGCGCGACCTGACGGATGAAACGCATACGGATAGATACGGCACGCCAGCGGCTTGGCCGCCTCGCCGAACTTGCCATGAATGCGACACAGTCCCTGTGGGTCGAGAAAGACACACGAGCCATCGAGTTGATGCGACAACCGCCACCATTTGCGCGAAAGCAGGCCCCCTTCTCGCACGAACAACGGCTGGCCCGCGGGGACGCCGTCGGCCTCGGTCCAGTTCTGCTGCTCAATCCGCTGGCGTTCGGCTTCAGTAATGGTGATGCCGTGTTGCTTGCAGCATCCGCCGCAGGAGTGGCAACTCCAGTTCTGGACGATCGGCAACTGAATCGGAAGCTGGGACACGGCAGGCTTGGGAAGGGGTTGTGGTCATTCTCACTTGTCACCTGCCACTTGTCACTTGTTTGATACTTGTCACTCGATACCTGATACTTCACGCTCTCTGTCGCGGTGTTCGCAAGAACTCGGCGGGCAAGAGAACGAACCATCCAACAGGAGTGGGCCGGCATGGCGAAGAAGCACAAAGAAGCACCATCGGATGCACAAGTCGCGATCAAGTGGGCTGTGCGCGTGTTCGTTTTGGGTACCCTCGTACTGCTGCTGGTGTTGGCATTGATGGATTATTTCGCCAAGAAGGACGCACAAGCGACGGCCGATGCCTGGCTCGATCGTCAACACGAGGAAGTTGCGGGCGAGGGACTCAAGCAGCGCGAGCTGGCGGCACTCATTAAGGGCCGACCGACATTGCGCGATGGCGCGGTCTCCGATCTGCAAGATCCCCGATTGTCGCAAGCCGTCCAGGTGTACCAGTGGAAAGGCATCTTCCGAACCTACAAAGTCTACGTCGGCTTGTTGCCGATCGGTCAGCCGACGATCGAGGACGACATCGTCGAAACCGTCGAAGGCCCTGGTGGTCTTGCTGACGCTGAGTGAACCATCGAAGCCGGCCTTAAGCCATTAGAACACCGAATATGTCCGCAGTCACATCCCTCACCGGTCGCGGCATCCCGCTCTTGCGGGATGACATCGATACCGATCGCATCATCCCCGCCCGCTACTTGAGGTGCGTCACCTTCGATGGCCTGGGCGAGCATGCCTTCGAGGACGATCGCAAGCAGGATCCGAAGCATCCGTTCGACGATGCGAGGTTTCAGGGGGCGTCGATCCTGATCGCGGGGCGCAACTTCGGCTGCGGTTCGAGCCGCGAGCACGCCCCGCAGTCGCTGATGCGCTGGGGCATTCACGCCGTCGTGGCCGAGTCGTTCGCCGAGATCTTTTTCGGCAACTGCACGTCGCTAGGCATTGCGGCCGTCACATGCGATCGCGCATCGCTGTCTCGAATGGCGGCCCACATCAGCCAGCAACCGCAATCCGAACTCACAGTGAGTCTCGTCAATCTGCAGGTGATGTGCGGCGGCGAAACATTCGCCTGTGACATGCCCGCCAGTGCCCGCGACGCTCTCGTCAGCGGCCAATGGGACTTCCTGGGCCAGCTTCTGGAAAACATCCCCGGAGTCCAGAGCACGGCCGAGACGCTGCCGTATATGAGCAGCTTTGCGTAGCGGCGGCTGTCCCCAGCCGCCGAGACCGAAGGAGACGACAACCCCCTGATGCGACTCAACGAGCGGATGACGCCCACTCGCGTGGTCCCGTGTCTGGGGACAGACACGGCTACAAAACGGACAGGCTCGGAGCGAAAGGCGACTATTCATTTGACGGCAACATCAGCGTTGGATCTCCAAACAGCATGAACTTCATTCCCTGGAAGTAAATGCTCGCCGGATACCAGTCGTCGTTGGGTACGAGGTCGGCCAAAGCCTCTTCTCGATGATAGAACTCGATCGCGCCGGACCAGCAATCGCCTAGACGCCGGCGATCGGGATTCGCCAGTTCGGTCGCCATGCCGCGCAGCAGTGTCAGGCCGCACGGTTGGCTGCCCGTGTTGCAGCCGATATAGGCGACCGCGCCGTTCGCTCCACCCTTCAGCAGTTGCTCGCCCAAGCCAGTCCGGTTGTACTGCCCTGTCTGATAACACGCCGGCGGTGGAGGCGGCGATTCGAACACTTCTCCGAAGTCGGTTCCGATATGCTCGACGCCGTCGACGTCGATGTACGGCTCATACGGCGGCAGCGTCGCCAGCCGCGCCGTCGAACATCCTGCCGAGATCATGATCGGCAGGCGGTCGCCGTTATCGACTTCGCTAAGCCGATGGAGCGGAAAGCAGTCGTGCCAACTGTCGTCGGAGCCGTGTCCCGCGTGAAATACGAATCCCAGCCCTTCGTTCAAACGGGCACTCAGTTCATCCCAGTCGGGAGCGGGAGTTTCGTCATCGCGAAAGCCGTCTGTGAAGTAGTGCCGGTCGACGGTCAGATACTCAGGCAGCGTCCCCGCCACTTCGTCGAGCACGGGCCTGCTGTCGACCCAGCCCCCCACACTGAACAGCGCCGCCCGTCGCGACCCCGCTTTCGAGTCGGACTGCAGACCAATCTCGTACTCCACAGTCTTCGCGGCGACGATGGCGGCTTCTTCCGGCGTGCTGACGGGCCAACGCCCGACGGCGATGTCAGGGATGTAGTCGATGTCGTCATAATTGATGGCATCGTCCTTGTTCTTCTCGCCGCGAACCTCGCCGAAGTAGCCGGCATGAAAGTCGTCGTCATTTCTGTTCCATGACTCGAAGCTGCCGTCCCGCCGCGCCAGATCACTGTAGTACAGGTCAGAAGGATAGAACGCATAGTCGAACGCTGCCGGCGTGATGCGATCGAGCACCATGTACCTCACCGGCAGCACATCGGCATCCCCCACAAGCAGGACATATCCGACGCTTTCTTGGGACCAGGCGTCGAACAGGTAATGCTTCAACTTCTCGGCATCATCGACACCCGGCGCATCGGCCAGGATGGACTCCAGCGACAAGAGCGACGTCGGCAACTGCTCGCTCTTGTGGGCGACGTAGTCCGTGAGGCTGGCGTGGAACACCTCCGGGGCGACGATGAGGAAACCGGCGTCGGCTGCGACCGTGTTGTCGTCAGCAATACCTGGTGAATTGAACGACGCAATGACCGCCGCCCAGCAGCCGATCACGATTGCGAGCCGGCGTCCTGCAATTCTCAGGCACTCTGCTTTACAAGAACGATCGTGCAAGACTGAATGCGGCATGCGAGATACTTGGGTTGATCTCAGTTGAACGTTAGCGGACAAGAAGTGGCGTCGAGGATCCGGGTCGCATCGTAGCTTTCCTCGCCCGGCAGTTGCAGTTCGCCGGCAACGGACATCGCCCAATCGCAGAATTCTGGGTCCGTGCCGAAGATTTCGCGTGATATAAGCCCGTTTCCGACGCCACGCCTCGTGGAGCAGCGGAAAGCCGCGATTCTGGCAGCCATCCCAGTGAGGTCAACATGTGGCCTGGCAATGTCTTGCGACAAAGATCATTGGCCCGGCGAATGCGCTGGGCGGCCTTGCTCGTTCTACTGCTTGGGTTTGGTGCGAGCAGCCAGGCCGACGAAGTGCGGCTGTACCGCATCGTCGGCAACGAACTGGAGCTGTATTCGCGGGTTGACAGCGCGTTGGAAGTGAAAGGCCCCACGTTCTTGCCACTCAAGGAGAAGGACGTAGCGCTGTTGCTGCGAGAGGGGCTGTTCGAGATTCGGCCGGAGGACATGGCCGAGGCGGCCCGCCGGCCGCGTTGGCGAGCCGATGGTTTCCTGTGGGACGAGCCTCGCACGCGCTGGATCGGGCTGTCCGACTCGACGACGCTGTCGGTTCTCGAAACGGTCGACGGCGAACCGACGCTGCGCGAGCTGCAGGCCTTCGACATCGAGTTCGAAGCCGATGCGTGCCTGTTCCACACGAACGACCCCGACCTGTACTTCGCCACGTTTCTGCCCCTCGAAGTGCCATTGAGCCGGCCGATCGTGGCGCGCATTGAATTCCAGGAGGAGGAACAGATCGATGTCCGGCTGTGGCAGATGCCCGCCGGAGAGGGGGATGATGCCGACGATGACCAGTGGATTACAAACGTCACGGTCGACGGCCTGATCGTGGTCGTGGGCTACTATAAAAACACTATTTGGGAGTTCGGCGCCGACGAGCCTTTGCGAACGCTGCACGTACCTGATCGGGAA
>JANNSB010000199.1:0-4412 GCA_031402175.1 Planctomycetaceae bacterium | reverse complement strand
GCCTCCAGCTCCGCGACCCGCTCGACCAACTCTTCATATGTGGGCTTTCGACCATCCATGGCCCCCACAGAATGCACTCACACCGCCAGACACACAAGACCAATCACCGAGGCGGTAAACTGGTACCGGTCGAGTTCTCCGCCATCGATATTCGCTGGGGAAGCTGCTGACCCGTGCCAACCAGGCTCTCTCCGCCCGCGAATACTGGACCAGCTCCCTCGATCTGTTCGAAGGGCTGGCGACAGAGTTTCCCGACTCGCTGAAGTTTCGGCAGCGATATGCGCAAGCGGTGTCGAACGAGGGGAGCCGGCTGGCCCAAGTGGAGGATGCCGCGGGAGCGTTGCCGTTGTTCATCCAGGCAGCCGAACTCTACACAGAACTCGTGAGAGGCGCACCGCATGACGCCACGAACCAGCACGGGCTGGCGATGGCGTTGGGGAACCAGGCGATGCTGCTCGCCGTTCAGCAGCGATATGCCGAGGCGCTCCCAGTGGCGCAGGGATCGCTGGAGGTATGGGACACCTATGTCGGGATGCGGCCCGACGATGCCGCAGCGTTTCGGCAGGCCGTGGTCTGGAAGACGGCCGAATTGCTGGCGCATCAGGCGGCCGAGGCGCTGCCGGACAAAGCCGATGTGGCACTCGCCCTGGGGCAGCAGGAGCAGGAACTGGTTGTGGAGTATTGGGAACAGAACGAACTCCTGCGACAGAGCACCACGCTGCACGCGCTGGAGTTGGCGTTGGCCGAAGCCATTTTCGAACATGTGGTGATGCGTCGGGCGACTGAAAATGACGGATCTCTTGAAGATTGGGAGTTGATTCTTGATCTATTGGTTACGAGGTTGTTGGCACGACAGCCGCAGGACATGTCCGCGCTAGCCCTTCGCAAACATCTAGACGCACTCCAACCTGAATAGAGCCCAGCGGTTGCAATGAGCAAGTGGATGACGACTCCAACCCAATCGATTGCTCGATTGCTGGAATAACTCGATTGTTGAAATCCCGCGCGCGCTTTATCCCCCCGTTGGCGATTGGATGGGTGGCGGCTTGCGACTTTCTGACAGGTTTTGGCCCGCACTTGTTGTGAACGTAAGCCGCCCTGTTTCACACATCGCCTTTCGCCTCGTGAAAAACGTCTCCGCCGCGTCTCGGGTTTTCGAGCGTTCTGGAGGGCCGCTTGTGAAGGGTCAGTAAAGACCGCGAATGTGTGTCATATCCTGACACCGGTTGGCGGTTCTCTGATTGATGGCCCATTCGGTCAACCGGACATCGTCCATGAACTCTTCACCGCTGAAAACGATATACTTTCGCCCATTGTTAGTAGGTCTTTCTACAACCCAGTTCCACTAGACCGTCGGGAGAAACAGAATGGGCCAAATCACGGTCGCGAAAGCGTGGGCGAACAATGAAGTTGCGTATGTCGCATGGGACATCGATGGTGCGATCAACGATTGTCTCGGGTTTGAGGTGACTCGCGTTTATCTTGCGGACGACGGCAATGTCGCACTTCTCGAGGACGGTACCGAGGATCGCGTCAAGTGCGCGGCGTGGGTCGCATTTGAGGGCCAACGCAATCCACATTGGCTTCCTCAGGACACGGGAGTGTGGCCTGTGCAAAAGCTCTGCTGGCGCGATCTGACGCTCCGCAAGAAGCGAAAGAAAATGGAGCGCCGCCCTGATGAGGTGCGGGTCCGCTATGAGATTCGGCCGGTGGGAAATCTGAAGGCCGGGATGGAACTCGTGCCGTCCAATGGACAAGAGCAACAATTCATTACTGTCCGCGATGCGGACGGAGTGCCTGTCACTGACGAAGCGGGAAAACCTGTACGGAAGCTCGTGAAGGCCTATAAGGGCAAGCCGCGCCCGCTGGGGTACCTGGATGATGCTTTCACGACCAACGACATTCATGTCACCAGGCACCGCGGCCCGTTTCAGTCAACATTCACCAATGGCATCCTCGCCGCTCAGTGGCTGAAGAACGTCCTCAACGAGGATGGGGTCGTCGAAAAGAATGAGTTGATCGACAAGATCTCCAACCCTGACGACCCGCATCGTAAGTACCTTGCCGGAGACGTCCTGCCCCTCCTCAAGTCGCTCTTCAAAATGGAAGGCGAGTTCTACCTGGGGCTGTACGAGCTCGAGGACGAGGAGTTGGAGCAGATCCTAATCGACAACGCCGATCGCATTCATGTGATCCTGTCCAACACCAGTGCGGACAAGGCCGGCAAATGGGACGCACGCAACAAGGCGGCTCGTAAGAAGCTGATAGACGCGGGTGTCGATATTCAGCACCGGATGTTCAACAACAGCACCCACATTGGACACAACAAGTTCGTGGTGCATGTCACTCCCGCCGGTACGCCCATGAGGACATTCACCGGGAGTACAAACTGGACGTCCACGGGGATCGCGGGTCAGACCAATAACGCACTGTTGATCGAAGATCGGCGCGTGGCGGCGGCGTTCCTCGACTACTGGAATCGAATGAAGGCCGACGAACTGAAGGCGGCCAAGCCGTTCAGCAGGGCGATGAAGGACAATCAGCAGGGTCCGGAATTCCGCCAGGCCAACGAAACGCCGGCACGCGTTGAGCTGGCGAACGGTGCCAAGGTGGAAGTGTGGTTCTCCCCCAATCGACCCGAGCGCAAGAAACCCACCTCGAAGACCAAACCGACTCCCGTTCCGCCCGATCTGGGCGAGGTCTACCGCCGGATGCGGTTGGCCAAGGAAGCAATTCTCTTCCTCGCGTTCTATCCGGGCCAGAAAGGCAACGACTGCATCATCGGTGAGGCGATCGAGATTGGTCGCAAGGACCGCACCCTTCTCGTGGCAGGGGCCGTTTCCAGCGCTCAAGCCATGCCGAACTACATTCCCAAGAAGAAGGACGAGGATGGCGAAGTCATCGATGAAGGGGATTCACCGACGACGTTCCTGGACGACAATGTCTCCATCGTTCGCGCCTCGAAAATCGACGACCGGATGCTCGCCGGCGATCTCGGCGATGAGCAACTCACTGCGAAAGGTGCAATTGGTGCAATCATTCACGACAAACTGATCGTGATTGATCCGCGCTCGCCCGAGTGCACCGTCGTCCTCGGCAGCCACAACTGCGGATTCAAAGCCTCTTACTCCAATGATGAGAACATGCTGATCATTTCCGGTGATCGCGACCTCGCCGCCGCGTACGCGGTTCACATTCTGGACGTGTATGACCATTACCGCTTCCGTGCGATCGAAACCGAGCGGATGAAGCAGGGTAAGAAGGGTTGGTCCGGTTTCCTCGAGACGGACGACAGCTGGCAGCAGGGATACGTGGATGGATCAAAGGGTGCGTTGATGCGATATTTTGCACGCTGAGCCAACAGTCGACGTTGCGAGTTAGGATTGGATTGAGCAACTCCGAACAGCATGAGACACTGGTGGACATGTGCGGACGATTCACCTTGCGGCTGACCCCTTCCGTACTGCAGCATGTCTTCGATCTGTTTCGGGAGCCGGAGACCGTGCCGCGCTACAACATCGCTCCCACACAGTCGGTGCCGGTGATTCGGCGCACGGACGACGGCAACGACCTGTCGATGATGCGCTGGGGACTGATTCCGTCGTGGGCCAAGGACGTCAAGATCGGGGCCAGCATCATCAACGCCCGCAGCGAGACGGCCGCCACCAAACCCGCGTTCCGCTCCGCGTTCAAGCGACGCCGGTGTTTGATTCCGGCCGACGGTTTCTACGAGTGGAAGAAGACCGGAGAGAAGACGAAGCAGCCCTACCTGATCGGCCTGAAAGACGGCGAGCCGTTCGCCTTCGCCGGGTTGTGGGAGATCTGGAAATCGCCCGAGGGGAACTCGCTGGAGTCTTGCACGATCCTCACGACGGAAGCCAATTCACTCCTGCGGGAGCTGCATGACCGAATGCCCGTCATCCTTGACCAGAAGGATTACGAGGCCTGGCTCGACCCGGAGATCCCGTCCGAAGGGCTGGCGCCGCTGCTGTCGCTCGCGGTTCCGGTGAAGGCATTTTGCCTCCCTGGCACTTGGCGCCGTAATTCTCAATCGAGTCTACCCCAGTTCCCTCGACCTCCTGGCTGGCTCCACGCTCCCGATTCTCACGTCGCTTCCCCCCCATGCTGTCGGTCCAGGGCATCAAGTCGTCGCTACCACTAAATCGGTCGCTTTGATGTGGTGTCGACGCTGGTGGCCTGGGTAGCGCCTTCGTAACGCCGAAGTAACGCCAGATTTGGTCAATTCGTGACGAGTGCGCTACGCCATATGTGGCAGAGCGGGAGACAAGGGTTCTTCACGCCAGGCGAACCATTCACTTCAAACGGAGCAAAACATGGTGCTACGCTCCCGAATACTCCTCGCGGAGTGAGCACCCTGGATGACAGACGATGCTGATGCTTCTGGTGTTGGC
>JANNSB010000198.1:0-2172 GCA_031402175.1 Planctomycetaceae bacterium | reverse complement strand
CGGCAATACGACGCGCGACGGACTGGCGATCAAGGCACAGTTCGTGCTGGAATTGATGCAGGCTCGGCTGCGAGGGCTGCGGGCATCATGTGTTCGGCGTGGCCTCGGCTTCAGCAGCGATCGCGATCGCCGAGCAGATCGCAGCCGGCCACTTCACTGGCACGATCAGATACTACGGCTGCCCCGCCGAGGAAGGGGGGAGCGGCAAGGTCTTTATGGTTCGCGATGGACTCTTCGCCGACGTCGATGCCGTGCTGCACTGGCATCCCAGCGACAAGAACGCCGCGGGCGATCGATCATCGCTGGCCCGCATCGCCGTGAAGTTTCGCTTTCATGGCCGCAGCGCGCATGCTGCCGGCGCGCCCGAGCAAGGTCGGTCATCTCTTGACGCCGTTGAACTCACGAACCACGCCGCCGAACTGCTGCGGGAGCATGTTCCGGAAGAGGCGCGCATTCATCACGTCATCACGTTCGGCGGCGAAGCTCCCAATGTGATTCCCGATCTCGCCGAGGTGTATTTCTACGTGCGGCATCCGGAGTCGTCCGTCGCTCGCGAGATCTATGAACGATTGCTCAAATGCGCCGAAGCCGGCGCGCTGGCGACGGAAACCGAACTCGAAGTCGTTTATGAAGGGGGCATCGTCGAGATTCTGCCGAACAACACGCTCGCCGAAGTGACGATGCGAAACCTGCGGGAACTGAACGACCAGACCTACTCCGAAAGCGACGTTGCCTTCGCTGTGCGCCTGCAGGAAACTCTGCTGGAGCCCGAACCTCTCGACAGCATTTCGCTCGTGCGGGACCAGAGCGGCACTATCGGGCGAGGTTCGACCGACGTCGGCGATGTGTCGTGGGTCGTGCCGACGACGGGCTTCAATGCCGCGTGCTGGGTGCCCGGCACGCCTGGTCATTCGTGGCAGGCCGTGGCCTGCGGCGGGACGGAGATCGGTCACAAGGGGATGCATCTCGCGGCACGCGTGCTGGCGGCGACGGCCTGGGATCTGTTCACATCACCCGAAACTCTGACCGAGGCCAAACTCGAACTGACAGAGCGCACTGCATCGCATCCGTACGAACCGCTCATCACGCCCGATCAGCCTCCGCCGCTCGATTACCGGTTCCCGGTGCGAACGATCGGGGATTAGGTCGTGCAGGCGCGCTCAAGCGAGGCAGCGTTCGTTCTGAATGCCACGCAGATCCATTTCGTACTCGATCTCTTCAATCGGCGGTCGGCTGAAGTACCACGTCACCCCGTGCATGCTCGCCGGGCCGATGCGGCTCAGAATCACCTCTGGCAACAACTCGGTCAGCGAATGAGCCGTGTAGACATTGACCTTACTGACATCTGACCATTCCGCCCCCAGCCCTCGCAGCCGAGCCTGCATCAATTCCAGCACGAACTGTGCCTTGATCGCCAGTCCGTCGCGCGTCGTATTGCCGAGTGCAATGATCTGCTCGCGATCCAGGCTGCCTTCCGGCAGCTCTCCGGCGCCAGCGACCACGAACGTCGGCGGTTGATGGCCCTCGCAAGGTCGCGTGTAGGAAAACGCGTACAGTGACGGCTCGCCGGGCGCACCGACGACGGGCGCCACGTTGGTTCGTGCCACCGGGTTCACGCCGTCCACGAACAGATCCCAGCCTCGCAGGATGGCCTCATAAGCGGCATTGAATTGAGAAAAGCCTGCAAAGCTGAAGGGACGCGGGGACCGCAACTCGATGGCGCACAGTGCGGCCCTTGGTCGGCCTTCCACGGCGAGGAACTGAGCGATCTTGTCGAACCCCGCGCGATAGGCGACGAACCGCGGCAGCGTGACACGCATGATCTCGAAGCCTCGATTAGCGATCACTCCGCAGGAGTACGGAGCGATGCCCGGCAGAAAGCGGTAGTTCCCAAGCGGATGGTCGGTGAGCGGCATCAGGTATCCTGTTTTAGCGCCAGTATAGCAAGTCCCCGCACGACGATCTTGCCGGGGGAACGCTGGGAAAAATACGTGATTCGCTCTGGGAGGCCAGCTAACGTGGAGCGCGTCAGTGTGTCGCACGAATGGCACTTAGATTTTGATAAGGCCTTTGAGCATCGCCTGTTTCCATTGTTGCCTTGGGATCTTCAGTTCGTCGTGTTTTCGGGGCTTGCGTTTTCGGCATCGAGGTTCAAAGCGATCGGGACGGTCA
>JANNSB010000197.1:0-18346 GCA_031402175.1 Planctomycetaceae bacterium | reverse complement strand
GCTGAGGGAAGTCGTCAGCAAGCTGAGTCATATGGAGGAAATTGTCGTCAGCGAGGTGACGCTCGACGAGTCGCAGTCGCGGATCACGATCGAGTCGATTCCCGACGTGCCCGGCGTGTGCGCCGAGATCTTCAGCGCGATCGCCGATGGAGACGTGATGGTCGACATGATCGTGCAGGACGTGAGCCGCGACGGCCAGACGCGGGTCTCCTTCACCGTCGAGCGGCAGGATCTCGATCGGGCGCTGCTGCTCGTCCGGGAAGTCGTTTCCGGCTGGGTGACGGCGACCGTCTCGTCGGAGCGTCAGATTGCAAAACTCTCGGTCGCGGGCATCGGACTCCGCAGCCACACCGATGTGGGACGGCGAATGTTCCAGTCACTAGCCGACGCCGGCGTCAACGTGCAGATGATCAATACCAGCGAAATCCGCATGAGCGTGGTTGTGCGGCATGAAGAAGGGCCGCGTGCCCATCAGGCGCTGCTGGGTTGCTTCGGTTTGTCGTGATCGATTCGTCGTAACTGCGCAGCAATGTTCCCGACGCAGGACATTGTTCACTTTTTTGAAACGTACTTGACTCCGGAGACATGCTCGAAGTCCTTGTCCTGCGTCCAAAGAATTGCACCATGGGTTCTCGCCGTTGAGAGGATGATGCTGTCGGCAAGCGGCAGTTTCTCCAGTAGGCTCAATCGCGCGGCGCTTAACGCCAGGTCGGCATCGAGTTCGACGACTTGTCCTTGCTGCATGGCTGCTGCGGCCAAATTCGCTTCGTCGTCGCCGCGTTGCTGCGCCACTCGCTTGTAGACCTCGAACAGACTCAACGTCGGAACTAGCAGTTCGTCCGTGAGTTCAACGGGCTTCGCGAAGAAAGCGGCGTTCGGCCCGTCAGCGAAGTATTCGAGCCATCCTGATGAATCGACTACGTTCATTGACGGTCCTTTTCACGCGGAACACGCGTGTCGATTCCTTTCAGGAATCCTCGCAGGCTCTTCACAGGTCGCACCGGTATCAGTTCGATGCGATTCTCGTGGCGAATGACCTGCACTTTCTGCCCCGGAGTCAGATGCAGCGCCTCACGTGTCGCTTTCGGAATGACGACTTGATACTTGGGCGAAATGGTAACTGTCTCCATGCGATCCTCCATCGATAGGTGTGTTGTATGACGACATCCTATCGATCGGCATCCGCTGCCGGCAAGCACAGATCGTCTTTGGTAGATAGTTATTCCGCCAACTTGAGCTGCACGTTCACTTGCCCGCGATTGTCGGCGATCGAGCCCCAGGCGTCCTGACAGCGCACATAGAGATTGCCGGCGGCTGGGGCGACGAACGTGCCGCTTTCGCCCAATTCGAATGGTTCCGAAATCTGGTAGGTTCCATCGGAATCCTGGAACTGCACGACTGCGACGAGCCGGCCGGCACCGGTCTCATCGCCGGCGGCCGTCACCAGTTCTTTCTCGGTTCCCAGCGACCATTCACCTTCCGCCTCAAAGGCGTACTCGGTTCCCTCGGCGACGGTGAGTCGCGATCCTTGCCAGCCCCGCGCAGCCTGAATCCGCGCCGTCGCTGCTGCCGACCCGCGCAGGGCGCGAAACCGCGTGCGCCAGTCCCAACTGCACAGGTCGCAACGATAGCCCCGTTCGAGGTCTGTGAGAAACTGCCGGTACTCGAATTCGATCTCGGGTGCGTGAGTGCCGTACACCTCCCAGAAGTCGATGTCATTCCCCTGCAAAAGCTGCAGACCGAGCGGCTTGAAGCGATCGGTGTAATTCTCGTTGAAACCCAGTAAATGGCAGAGGGCCCAGCGCCACGCATAGTTCTCCCACGAATCGCCGGTCTGCTCTAATGGATTATTGACGATGTCGGCCAGCGGACGGATTTCGCTCGACTGCAAATACTCGATCACATACGGCTCGGCGTTGACGCTCTTGTCGTTTTCCAGCCAGTAGTTTCCCACCTCGGCCATCCCCTCGCCGTACCAGACCGGGCCAGTGCGGCCGAAGGCGTGACCGCAGTAGGCATGCACGGCTTCGTGTTGCGGAGTGCCTCTCTGGGATGTGGCGTAGACCACGGCCTTGCTGTCGAACTGCTGGCCGTTGGAAATGACCTGCGTAATCGTGAGGCCGCCGCCGCTGCGAATCGAGGCCAGACCGTTTTCGTCCATCTGTTCCAGGACCGACTCCGGCCAGTTCGAAATGTCGTCCGCGACATACATGTCGATCGGTTTGGTATTCCGCTGACCGAAGTATCCGGAGACCAGATCGAGCATCGTTTCGAGCCGTTCGAGCAGGGCCTCGGCCTCTTCCTCGTCGAGGTCGGTCACCATCTGGAAATTGCGTGATGAATAAAGTTGCGGTCCAGTGGTGGCTGCCGCCGCCTGATTCCGCATTCCTTGAGCCACTGCAGAGGAGATCGGTCCGCTAAAGGGTGTCAGTCCGACCAGGACCAAATACATGATTGTTCGCAATCGCATGCGCACATTCCTCTATTGAGAGTGCTCGCCCAGCGGGCGATTGTGAATCAAGCATATCATCGCGCTACGCTGCATCAACACCGAGCCAAGTTTCCGCTTGCCAGACATCGCGGCGTCCATCGCACCACTGGATCGGCAGCCCGCCGCGAACCGCATTGGGAAAGTATGCATCAACAAGCCCCTCGGCGACGACTTGTTCGATGGTTCTGCCCGCCGGACACGATGTCGACTTTACCAGAACAAGTTCACGCAGCCCCCACGCTCGGGCGATGACGGCCGCCATCGAATCCGAAGTGACGTGCCAACCTTGCGGCAGCGCCTCGACACTTGGAGCCGTGAGAGTCGAATGCACGTCGACGATCGGAATGCCTCCTGCACGCAGAATCTGGGCCGCGTCGTCATACGAGTTGACGATTGCGGCCCCGGGAACAAGGGACTGCACGAACTCAGCCGAGATCGACAGCGTCATCGTGGCGAGTGTGTCGCTGTCGACCGTGGACAGTCCATGCACAGCGTCCCACTGACGCACGATGTCCGCCAGTCCGCCGCCCCCCACAAGCAAGATCGGATTCGCGGACAGTCGGCGAAGATTCGCCGGCAGGCGCTCGCGCAGACCGGGCGAGGTCAGCAGACTCCCACCCAGCTTGATCAGGCTGCAGGGGTCGGGTGGCGGAAGGTGGTCGAGATCAGGCAGAAAGAGCTCCATGGCTGGCCGGCAAGAATGATTCAATGGCCCCATCGTAGTCGGCACAACCGCTCCAGTCAGCCATGTCGGCGAACGCAATCGCAGTCGTCTCAAATCGGCAAAGACTGCCGGACTTGAGTGCAGCCGTCGACTTTCAAAGCCGATGTCGATTGCGAGGGAATGCGTCACTGTGTCTGCAGGGAGGCGTCCCCTGGACTGTAACTGAGCATGCATCCTGACCTGAAAGTCGGCCTCGCCCTGGCGATGCTGATTGTGGGGTTCGCGGGGGCGATGTGCTTTCGACATCGCCCGCTGGACGCTGTTGCGCTCAACGAGCCTCTGCCGTCGGATGCAGCGCTCGACGCCGAAATGGAGCTGCTGCCGGTTCGCACCTACACGCCGGAACTGGAGACTGCTGTCAGCGATGAGGGTGTGGTCGCGGCCGATGAAGTCGCCGAGATCCTCCCCACCTCGAATGGCGAGTTGGAGATACCTGAGCCGATCGCGTCTGCCGAGGATCCAGAATCGGTTGCTGCTACCGCCGCCGACACGTCACAAGCTGTTGATGCGATGCCAGCCGATAACTCAGCGTCCGCGACGTATGTCGTTCGGACAGGAGACACATTGAGCGGCATCGCCAACCGGTTGCTAGGCAGCACGCAACGCTATGAGGAAATCTTCGAGGCGAATCGACACCAACTCAACAGTCCCGATGATCTGCGCCCGGGAATGGAGCTGGTTATTCCGCCCAAAGTCGCGCCCTCTGAATCCGCTCCCGGAGGCGAACCTCCATCCTCGGAAGCCACCGCTGAGGGAGCAGATCCCGACCAGGAACCGACGCCGGCGACTGTGCAACGCTTTACGCCGATCGTTCCGCGATAGTCACCCACCTGCCACCGAAACAATGTGGCGGGTGGAACCAATGAGCGCGGTTGCCCGTCTTATGAATGCAAATTCATGGCGTGATGCTTGTTAGTCTGGTTCGCGACTTGCCTGACACGCCAATTCATCAGAGAATTGCCACAGTGTCCATCAGACTCGCGACCAGGATGACCCGCAATGGATTTTCGCACCTGTCCCGCCTGCCAGGCTTCAATACTCGAAGACGATGTCGACGATTGCCCGTTCTGCGGCGCGTCGTTGTCGGGAAAGTCCGCGAAACCCAAAGCCACGCCGCCTGCCGCCGCGAAACCGAGTGGGACCAAACCGTCCGCTAAGCCAGCCGCGACGACAACGTCGAAACCCGCGCCGACCAAGCCTTCGACCACTTCGCGACGGGCTGAATCCGACGACGAGGATGACGACGCCGATCCGTTCGAGGTCGATACGTCGGCTGTGCGTGATGCTCACCCCATCAGTCCCAAGCGGACCAAGACCACGCCGCTACCGGTCACCTGTCCGATGTGCGAGACATCTGGGTTCATCTCTCCGAGGCTCGCCGGCAAGGAGGTCAAATGCTGCAATCCCGACTGCATGGTGCCGGTCTTCAAGGCTCCTCCGCTGCCTAAGAAGGAAGAGGTCGTCGTCGAGGCGCCCCAAGGCATGTCGCTGGCGAGCAAGATCACAATGGGAGTGATGGGGCTGCTGGTGCTGATCGGAGCCTGGGTCGCCTATTCCGTCATTACGGGCGAGGATGGCGATCCCGGTTCAATATTGACCAGCCCGACTACGCCGGTGGACGACGGCCCGGGCGAAACCGGAGATCCCGACGAGAACGGCGAACAGACGCCGGTTGTCGACGCCGGCCCCAGGCACACGTTCGAGGACATTCAGAGCAAAAGCTTGGCCGAAATGTTCCTCCAGGCACAGCGGCAGACCGACGAAGGGAGCCCTCTGCTTGGGCGACAGATGATCGCCGAAGTGCGGTTCCTGCTGGGAAACGAAGCCGACGGCCGAGAAGCGTTGGGACATCTTCGCGCGGCTGCTCGCGGCAGGCTCTATTTTGAAGCCGCTCCCCTCGCGGAGCTGGCTTGGTACCATTTCGCGGAAGGTGACGAAGCGGCCGCCAATGGCGTGATCGACGAAGCGCTGGCCGCCGCCGCGGAACTGCCGACAGTGAGCCGACAGTCGTTGGATGACGCGACATTACTGTGCGCGGCCCTCTGCCGGGCGGAGCGTTGGGACGATGCTTTGGGAATCGTGCGTCTGCAACGCACATCAGAACCACGAGGCCGAACTTCAGCTCTGTGGCGAGGCGCTTTGGAGTTCCGTACGTTCGACTTCTCCGAAGAATTCGATCGCCCCTACCTGATGGACATGCCGGATTCGTTGTCCGTGGCGATCACCAGAACATTGTGTGCGCGCGGGGCATGGGATGAAGCCTGGACCTGGACGACCAAGGTGGATGGAGAAGATGTGCGTCACAACTGTCAGGCGGCATGGGCCGGCGCATTGACGATTGTTTCGCATCGCTCCGGCGACGCGGAGTTGCTCGGTCGACTCGACGCAGCGATCAGCGGGGCCGATCCCGTCGGCCAGGCTCGGATGTGGGCCGCCGTCGCGGATGGACATTTGGTGTTCAAGAAACGTTCCGAGGCCGACGCCGCACTGGCAGATGCCGTGGAATCGTTGGCAGCGGTCCCGCTCCCCGCGCCGTCTGTCGCGCCTTCGATGCGGGCCATTCATGACAGCAAGGGGACGCCATTCGCGGGCCTCGCCGATCCGGCTCACTTAAGGTCGCTGGCGCTGGCGTGGGCGGATGTCGGTCATGTCCAGGTCGCGTTGGAACAGGCGGCGCCGGGGTGGATGTCGTTTGCTTCGAGCCTCGATGCACTTCGCGGAACGACCCCCAGTCCGGCAGTCACGCAGTCATTCATGGATGAATGCGACAATCAGATGGATGAGGTCAAGCGCAGGCTGGCCGCCAGCGGCGTCAACGACTCCAATCGCACGGGGTACTATCAGTACCGTGGTCAATGCGAAGTGCTGGACAGTTTGGCCGATCAGCGGTTCGAACAGCAGCGATCACTTCTGGCTCGTGCCGTGGATCTCGGACTGTTCGAACCAGCGTGGGAGCATGTCAAGCAACGGGCCGCGGCGACGTTGGGTCTGGACGAGTTCGAGCCCTGGTACACCTCGACGCTGCCCGGTCGCATCGTGGTGGTCGCGAGTCGCGCCAGTAACCAGAATGTAATCGGCGACATACGGTCGACGATCATGCCGCCGCCGCGACCGACGCCGCTGGATGATGCGCATCATTTTCTGCTGGGTATGACTGCGACGACGCCGACTGGAGAGATCAGTGATGTGATCACGTCTCTCTATGCAAATCCAATTTTCGACGACGATGTGCTCGACGCGAGATTTCTGGACATCGTGACGCAGGTGTTCCATGACCGCGGAATCGATGATGCGATTGACCTGGCTCGCAAGGGATGGACCCGCCGGCCTTCCGTCACAGAAGATGCCTTGCGGCTCATCACGGGGTTGGCCATCGTTTCGGGCCGGCAGGACGCAATCTGGGACGCGTACCTCGGCGAAAAGGGCCGGCTCAACGTCACCGAAAAAGTGGCCATGTTTCGCGGGTTGATTGACGGCATCCACGCCGTCAGGCAATCCGAAGCGGCCAGCCAGTCCCCGGCGGAGTCCGTCGAGGAGTGACGCTCCTCATCGCTGCCACGAACAGAACCGCGTGTCTTTCATCAAACGGAGTTGCTGATGCCCCCTTTGGCCATGTTCGATTACACCCGCTTCAACTACGACAAGCCGCTGTGTGATATTCACGAGATCCGCAAGGTCAACCCGCAGCGGCACGAGATGGAGCAGTTGACCGGCATCGTCTGGATCGACACTTCGCAGCATTCCCTGATCGGCTTCAAGGACATCACCGAGGACGAGTTCTGGGTGCAGGGACACATGCCCGGTTTTCCGCTGATGCCTGGCGTCATTCTGTGTGAGTGCGCCGCGCAGCTCGCCGGTTTTTATGCACGCAAGTACAACCTGCTGCAATCGGGAGACTATCTCGGATTTGGCGGGATGAACGAGGTTCGCTTTCGGCTGCCGGTATTTCCGCCATGCAGGCTCATCATCTGCGCCCGGACCATGAAGGTGAAACCGAAGATTCGGGCCGAATTCGAGTTTCAGGGCTGGGTGAACGACAAGCTGGTGTTCAACGGCTCGATGATCGGCGTGCCGATCAGCCGCAACCAGCGAATCGACTGAACGCGGCTGATGCCCAACAGTCATTGCCGTGCATTGGACTCATTCCGCTGCGACGTGCTCTGGGAAGTCGCTTTCGTATCGTTCCAGCAGCGCCTCGATGTCGTTGGGCACGATGTAGATCTTGCCGCGCACGTCGCGGCTCGCTCCTGGCTCCAGGCCGCCGAGGCGGAAGTCGCTGTGGAGGCAGACGATCACTCCCTGGAACAGTTCCTGATACGGCTCGAACGCCGTGGCGAAGATCATCGAGTCGTCGGCTGAGAAGCAGCCGATGAGTCCGTTGCTGGGGACATCGGGGTGCAGCGGCCGGGGGTTGATGTCGCGGCGATCCACGCCGGGCGCCGCCCAGACCTGACCGGGAGTGTAGCGCGCTTCGGTCGCCCAGTCGCGCGTCGGCATCATCGCAAGTTCGCCGTCCAGAAAGACGAAGCTCTTGGCGAGGTAGCTCTCCTGATCGCAGCCGGTAAAGCGGTCAAGACGGTTGCAGGGCTGCGCCCAATGGGCCTCGCTCCGCTGGTCGGTGGGATTGTGGGCATGAATGCGGAAGTCGACTTCATCGTGCGTTGAGCGAATCTCGTGCGTCACCCGCAGCCCGTCGGCAACCAGGCATTCGAGCTTGATAAACGTGCCGTCGTCGCTGGCCTCGAGCAGTTCCGTCGAGTGGCCGATGTACGTGTGTCCGACCCAGTCGGCATCGGTCGAACGGTCGCGGCAATAGGCTTCGAGGTAGTGGACCTTGATCTCTCCGCCGGGCAGATGCTCGCCGGAGATAGTGAGGAAGTTGTCTGCCCAGTGCAGATGGAGCGGCGTCTCGTCGATCGTCGAGACAGCATCATCGCAGGAGGCATCGGTCGAGCCTTCGGCTTCAACCGATACTTCTCCAGGCAGTACCACCTGCCTGTGTTGTCGCGACAACCATTCACAAGCGGTTTCCGGGAAGGCTTCGTGTGTGCCGTCAAAAACCGTGACCCGAGTATTCCCCGATTGCCTTCTGAGGAGCACGGGATTGCGGTACTCGCGATCGCCGGCCAGGTCGCTGGACTGTGGATCGGCGAGTTCGCCGTTGTTCCAGAGGTGGTCCATCTCAGATTCCGCGATGAGCGGGTCGCCGTTGGCTTCAGCCACGACGTTATAGGCCCGCAGACTGTGATGAATCGGCACCGAACCCTCCTTGCCGTCGAGCACGCCGGTGTTGATGTCGAGATGCAAGTCGCCGACATGCTGCAGATGATGGATCGGCGACCGGCTGAGGTATTGCTCTTCGACTGCGTTCGAAGCACCGGGTGGGCCGCCGCAGCAAGCGGCGATCATCTGGGCGTAGTGTTCGTTGACGCCCCCCTTGGCGTGGAACGTGTACCAGTCGGCGAGATTCGAGGGTCCGCACCATGCGCTGGCTGCCGAGAACTGGTCGGCGTGGTAGCCCGACATCAGCATCGTCATATGTCCGCCGCCGGAAACGCCGGCGATGTAGACCCGCTCGGTATCGACGGGATAGTTCTCGATGACCCAGTCACGGGCTTCGAGGACCTGACGCCGGGCGAGTTCCGACCCGCCGGCATCGGGGTGGTCGTTCGCTCCCTGAAAGTTCGGCTGAATAAGAAACCAGCTCCGGCTGACCGCCTGCTGCCACCAGGGAGAGCGATCCTGCGCGTAGTCGCTGCTCCAGGTGTGGAGATTGACCAGCAGTGGGCGTTTCTCTCCTTCGGGAACATTCGGCGCCCAGAAGAGGCAGGGCTGCGGCGCATCGGGCGTAGCTTCGCTCGGAATGCGGATGGCGCGAGGCTGCTGGGCCATCGCCTCCGCCTGCAGGGCGAACAGCGATCCCCAGATCACGACCAGTTGAAGGCGCGAATTCATGCGACGCGATCTCCGGTAGAAGTCGATGCAAAACCGAAGATCGCATCGTAATCGCATGACGCAGTCAACGCACGCAATCGCGCGGGCAGTGATCCAGCAGTCTATTCCTGAGTCACTTCCAGCACTTGATCGGCGGCCACGTCTTCGAGCACCTGCGTCGATCCATCCGGCCAGGTGATCGTCACCCGGTCGGCCGTCTCGTGCTCACCCAGTCCAAACGTGGCGATGCGCTCGCACTGCGACTGGTAACTGCGGGTCGGCGAGATGGTGCGCTTCATCTCGACGCCGCCGGCCTCGACGGTGATGTGGGTTCCGATCGCGTCCCGGTTCGACGTGGTGCCGCGCGGATCGATCCGCAGCCAATGGTTTCCGAGAGCCTGATCGTTGCGCAACAATCGCGGCGCCTGACCGCTGGCGCCGATCACGATGTCGAGATCGCCGTCGGCGTCGATGTCGGCATACGCGGCGCCGCGCCCGACGAGAGGACGCTCGAACTCTTCTCCCAATTGCTCGCTGGTCAGTTCGACGAACTCGGTGTCGTACTCTTCGCCGGCGTTCCAGAAGAGTTGCGGAGACTGTTCGTAGGTCTGGGTCTCCTGCACCGTGGCGATCTCGTCTTCCAGATGCCCGTTGGCGTGGAACAGGTCGAGCCGTCCATCCAGGTCCGCGTCGAAGAAGAAGACGCCGAACTTCAGCCGCAAGCGGGAGCTTGGCCCGAGACCCGTGGCGCCCGCTTCATCCCGAAACTCCATGCGGCCGGCTCTCGTCACATACAGACCAGTTTCCTCGTTGGCGAAATTGGCGATGACGATGGCGACGCAGTCCTGCTGCAGTCGATGCGATGCGATGTCGACTCCCATGGCGCCACGCGCGCCGCCGTCGGAATCGTAGGCCACGCCCGCCAACACGCCGATTTCGTCGAACGTGCCGTCCTGCTTGTTGTGAAACAGGAAGTTCTGCACCGTGTCGTTGGCGAGAATCACATCCAGGTAGCCGTCCCCGTCAAAATCATCGAAGGCCACGCCCAGGCCCTTCGACACGGGAACTCCCTGCTCGCGGCTCTCGATGCGAATGCCTGCCTCCTCGGAAACATCGGTGAACTTGTCATCTCCGTCGTTTCGAAACAGCGAGGGAAACGTCCCGCCGAAATCCTGCGGCCGCCCATAGGCCCGGCTGTTTCCACCAATCGTGAATCCCTGCGCCAGATCATAGTCCTTCGACCATTCGAGGTAGTGACACACGAACAGATCGAGGTCTCCGTCGTTGTCGTAGTCGAACCAGCCGCAACTGGAACTCCAGTCTTCTACTCTCCCCGCCACACCGGCGTCCTCGGAAATGTCCACGAATGTGCCGTCGTCGTTGCGGAACAGTTTGTCCTGACCGACGCACGAGATGAACAAATCCGTGTCGTCATCGTTGTCGTAGTCGCCGCAGGCGGCCCCCATGCCATAAACCGACACGTCGAGTCCCGCGTCGCTGGTGACATCCGTGAAGTTGCCGGTCCCGTCGTTGGCGTACAAACAGAGCGTCGCCGGCTCTTCCGCCGGACGGGGATCCCAATCCCAGCGCCGGGAGTTCACGAACAGCAGGTCCGGGTCGCCGTCCGAGTCGTAATCGAAGAACGCGACGCCGCCCCCCATGGTTTCCGGGAGCAGCTTGTCGCCATAGGCGCCGTTCTCGTACTCGAAGTCGATGCCAGCCGACTCGGTAATGTCGGTGGTCTGAATTCCCGGCAATTCGAGCGGTGGTAGCTCCCGTTCCTCGGGAAGGGCGATTTGCTCCTGCTCGTCGACGTCCTCGGCCGCTCCCTGATTGAGCGCCCAAAGCGCGATACCCACCGCGACCGCCAGGACCAACAGCACGGCGACCGAATACTTGACCGCTGTGCCGATGATGGCGTCGTCCCGTTCATCGTCATCATCGTCGATGGATGGCGGAACAGGGGGACGGGACTTCGAAGGATTGGACATATTCACTCGCTCGGTCGCGAACTCTGGACTGGAAGCTTTCATGGTATCGATTCACCACAGGTAAGGGGAATGAATGTTATTCCTCGAAAACCGACGTGATCTCGTCTCGCTGCAGCATCGCCGGTGGACGGACGAATTCCGGGGGAAGTTCCGGCGCGCCTTCTCGGTGCAATGGATAGATCACGAGAGCCTCGGCGGCGTGGTTGGCGGCCGGATACCGTCCGCGAGCCAGCCGGTGGGCGGTGCCGCGAATGGAATCGTCCGCCTTGTAGCGCTCGTACGAGGCTCTGTGCTCTTCTTCCAACCGCGCATCGTTCAGTGCCGAATCGGAGTACAACTGGTACAGATTGTTATGCGCCACAATATTCTCGGGATCGATCGCCAGCGTGCGCTGAAACGCGTCGACGGCTTCTCGCAACAGCTTCTCGCGCTCGGCGGCCCTGTCGTCGGTACGAATCCGTTGCGCCATGTCGAACAACGTCATTCCCAACGCGTTCAGCACTTCAAAGTCGAAGCTGAAGTCGAACCCGCGCTCCCGTTGCTCTTTCGTGTGAACGTCGACGATGCTGCGGAAGTTCTGGACGGCTTCTTCCAGATGTCCCTGCTGTTGATTGGCCTCGCCACTAAAGAACGCCAGCGTCCACGGTGGCGCAGGCGGATCAGTGAACGCAGCCGCCCGATTGATGGCATCGACCGCCGCGACGGTATCTCCCTCGCGGAGATGGACGCGGGCGAGATTCAGCGGCCCGTCGTACCGTCCCAGTTCCTCCACGACCTCAAAGGCGTGCAGCGCCTGCTTCAGTTCGGCCTTCCCTTCCAGAAACAGGCCGATGCCGTAGTCGTTCCAGCGTTGCCACACCGGAATGTCAGGCGTCGTCTGGTCCGGCAGCGGCGTATCGACGCCGGCGACCGGCAACGTGATCCGGTCGGACGCCAGCGTCACGATCGGCAACTCGTTGACATACGGCTCGCCGCGAACGTGGCCGCGAATAGGGTTGTCTCCCACGCGGGCGGTGCTCGTCACGAACTCCATGTACTCGGTGTCGAACTTGCGATATTGCACCTTGATCTCGACCGTGACATGGTCCGTCAACGTCTCGGGCAGTTGCAGTTCGAAATGCACGACCTGCGCGGCCCCCGGCGGGATCTGATGGTTGTAGAGCGGCACGCGAATGTCCTGCGGATTGCGGCGATTGATCCGCTGCCCCTCTTCGTCGAGCATGAAAACATTGATCCGGTGAGCCCACGGATCGACGGCATTGCGTGCATCCATGCCGCCGCTGCGACCGATGACTTCGCCTCCGCTCGTGACGGTGACATCGACCCAGACTTCATTCGAGTCGGCCGTGCCTTGAGTGAAGAGGTGCCCGAGCGTCAACGTGCGGATCACTGACTCCAGTAGGTAATCCTGACCGGGCTGCAGCGTCGGGAGTTCGGGCCGCAATGGGGCGTGGATTTCTCCTTCGATGTCGACACCTTCCTTGAGGGCGAACAGATCGACCCGCACGCAGCCTTCCAGGAACTTGGTGTGAGCCGCGATGACATCTTCATTGTTATTCAACCAGCCCAGGGCCGTATTCGCCGCCGGGAAGAGGTGATCGTGAATCGCCAGCCCCCCTTCATACGGGCGGGCTCCGAAGTCTTCAGACTCTTCCCAGGGCATGTGGCAAACTGCGCAGTTTTCTTTCGCCTCGGGCGGATAGTAGAAGCTTCGCGCGCCGTGACCGGAAACGCCGCTCAATAGATAGGGGCCGTAATGGTCCTGACCGCGCAGGAACTCCCGGTAGTGGTTGAGTTCATACGGCAAATGGACCTTATGACACGTCGAACAGAACTCGGCCGTCCTGTGAAAGGGCTTCAGGAACGTCTGCCGATGGAACTCGGGCTTGGCAATGATGAGCCGATTGTTGATCCACTGCAGGATGGGGTTATCGCTGAAGGCGAACGGATAGTGCTGCGCCTCTTCGATCGTGTAGTCGCCGTTGCCTCGTACGCTGTTGACGTTCGTAATCGAGTGGCACACTGTGCAGGTAATGCCCGCTTGCGCTGTCGGATGATTTACGTCATCGAACTTGGGGTCGTCGAACGCGCCGCTGAAGAACGGAACCGGGTCATGACAGCCGGCGCACCAGCGCGACGCCTGCACGTTGCCGTCCCGTTTCAGTGAATCGTCTCGCGTCTCGCGAACGCTCGCCAGATACGCGGGATTGTTGAACGAACTGAGGTGATGGGCGCTGACCTCCCAGCCGGCATGCACGTCGGCATGGCACTTCTTGCAGTATTCGTCATTCGTCATCGCCCGCGTGCGGATGTATTGGCCTGTCGTTGTTCGGGCCAGTGACGGCTCCCAATACTCAGGCGAATCGGGTCCGACCGCGCCCCAGGTCCGCGGGTCGAGCGAATGCAATCCCGCCGCGATCGCCACTCCGACCACAACGGTTCCCAGGTAGGAAAACCCGAACTTCCACTTGATCCGCGGGCCGGCCAGTCGATGGAGCACGTACATCCAGATCGCCAGGACCGGCGTAATGATGTGCAGCCAATAGACAATGCTGCGTCCGATCCCGTCGCGCAGGTTGACACCCAAGAATTTCATCAGCAGCAGACCGGTGACGAGCACAACGATGCTGATCGCGAACAGGGCGTAGCCGACCTTGACCGCCTTGCGATTCCGCCGATGGGCAGTGTTGCGCATGTGGGCGATGGCGAACACCAGAAACGGGATGATCACCAGCAGACCCAGGGCGACGTGGCCGAGGATCATGAGGAAGTAGAACGGGTTCACATAGCTGTGCTTCGTCGCCCAACCGAGAAAAGTGATCGCGCCCAGATAGGCGGAATTCGCGATCAGCAGGGACAACAAACCAAAGACCACATACAGCAGTTTTCGCAACCGGGGGCCGACGGGCAGCACACGCTTGGGCGCCGCACCGGGAGTGGCCCCGGTGATGGATTCAGGAATACTGGTCATGATTGTGGATGAGGAAGAAGTGGTATCTCAGGAGATGAAGGCATTTCAGTAAATGAGTGCCTGCGGTCATGCAGCATAACAATTCACCGGGGAATACATGCGGTCTCGCGCATGCGTCATTCAGCGTGGTTCCGAGGAATTCAATTGCCGCGGGAGCGTCATTGACAGCAACCGGAGCAACTTGTCGTCCTGCGGCATTCACCGGATCGTCGAGATCAGCGCATAGGGAATACGCGCCGCTCGACGATGGCGGTAATTCGCCACGCCGGGGCCTAGCGCGGAGGGCGATCGATCGTGACAGGGAAGCCCTCTCGTTCCGCCGCTCGACCCCGCAGCGTGTTCCACGACATGTCTTGCGGAGTGCAGCCACGGCGTTCGCGCAAGGTGGCGAAGTCTCGCTGCGGATTCAGTTCCACGTCGGGCGCGGGCAACGGATCAGGCCCCGGTGAACCATCCTCACACATGGGCCCCTGGCAATTGCAGGGCAGCGCGAGCGGCTCGCCGCTTGAATTCTGAGTGGTCACATTCGCGGAGTGGTGGTCCGGTTCGTCGAGCCAATCTCCGCAACTCGCATGGCTGATTCGAGCGTGACCAACCGCAAGCACCGTCGCAAACAGCATAGCGGCCCCACACCTGACGGAGCACCAAGCTCGCCGGCTGTAATCGGTACTGTTGCGGAAGGGGTGAACCATGATGGCTACTGAGAGATAGGCCACAACCGATTCACCATACCATCGGGAGAAATGGCGAACAAGCCCCCTCCCGGATCAGGAGCGCGCGGGTCAATCACCAGCACATTCTCGTCCTGCATGGCCAGGCCAACCGGATTCGCGAACGGTTCGCCCTCGACCCATTTCTCGGGCGCGCCTCCGGCTCTGGGAACGCGCCACAGACATTTGCCGTATCCGTCGGCGACGATGACGAACTCGTCCTGCACGATGAGCTGATTAGGAAACTCGAACACGAGGTCGGCGACGATGACTTCTTCGGTTCCATCCGGAGCGAATCGCCTCAGTTGCGGCGCCTGCAGCGACAACACCCAGACATGGTCGTCGCCGTCGATGGCGATTCCACGCGGGCCGGCCACCGTTGCGAACTCGGCCGGCTCCCCTCCAGCGTTGGGCACGCGCCAGACGCGATGCAGTTCCGTATCGGTGACGTACAAGTTGCCGCTGGAGTCCTCGGCAATATCCATCGGGATGCCGATCAGCCCGCTGGTCAGTGGGGTCAGCTCTCCTTCCGGCGAGACGCGGAAGACTTCACGCGTGGCGGAGTCGCCGGCATAGATGGTTCCGTCTCGTCCAACGCATACGCAGCGAATGGCATTGAGCGGAGTGCGATAGGTGCTTGTACCTTGGACGAGGATCGTCAACTCACCATCGGCCAGCTTCCAGATTCCAGGTAGTCGCCTGTCCGCCACATAGACGGCGCCATCTTCGCCGGCAGCGACGTCGATGGGATAGACCCACGCTTCCTGAGCGTGAACCGATGTGATCGAACAACAACAATACAGCCACAATAGTGCGATGCGAGACATGGATCGAACGCCGGAGATGACAATGGATTGTGAAATGATGCCAGTTGGGCGCGATTGACTCTTCACCGGATAAATCCGCCGGCAGGCGCAGAGATCGTAGTCCAACTCGAACTTGCGTCCAAGACTCACGGAAAGGGAAACGATCAAGCCCACAAGCGCGATCAGTGACGGTTCTCGCTTGGACGCACGCTGCAGGTGACTTGTGGTGGCGAGGCCAGTGTCTGAAACACGACGCAATAACGCTCCGTCAGACTGACCAGCTTGTTGAGTTCTTCCGGGCTCGCGGTCGTGTCCAGTTCGAGGATCAATCGAATGGCCGTGAAACCTACCGAAGTGTCGCGGTCAACGCCCAGCGTTCCTCGAAAATCGAGATCGCCTTCGGCCACGACCTGACCACCGGAAACCGCCAGGCCCATCGCGGTGGTTACCGCGCTCAAGGTGATCGCCGCACACCCCGCGAGAGCCTGCAGCAGCATCTCGGCCGAGCAGGCATGCTCGCCAGTCCCTCCCGTGAGTGGATGAAGTCCCGCGACCAACGGATCAGCGACGTTTGAATTGAGCAGACAGGACAATGTTCCAATGTCGAGCTTCGCGACTCCCCGTAAAGTCTGCCTGGCGGCCGCGGGATCGGTGCGATACTTGTCTTTCCATGGTCCTTGTATCGCTCGTAACTGTTCGCGATCCATACGGTTGTGCCTGTTTCAGTAGAGATGGCGAATCAGCACTTTGGCGGCAAGCGAACTGAATTACCGCGCGGCATTGATGTAAAGGGATCTGAATATACGAGTCTGGGAGGCCGTGCAAACTGTGAATCCTTCCCAACCTGCCTGATACCCACAGCTTGTGAAGTTGATCCTAACGGAACCAGTCTGAATGAAAAGTCAAAGATTTTGCCTGAATCAATTGAAGTCCCAAGAGCACCTGACCACCATGTGGACATGGCTCGGGCGTTCGAGCTTCAGCGGATTCAGCGGCAGGCATTCCCTTACAAAGGTCGGGCGATGTTCAACGACTTAGGCTGCATCAATGTTCTTGAGGCACCCCACTTGCCTCCGAAGACGATCCGCGCTCCGCTCCACATGATTCGCGAGATTCGGCTAACCCTCGGTCCGTTGCCCATTCACCTCGAAATTGGTGGCGACGAGGATGTCTATATTTCCACGGATCTGTTCTCCGCGTTCGCGAAATGGAGTGATGAGCTCGCCGAAGGCACGACAGATCCGTCGAGCCTTAACTGATATCAATCGAGTCTCGACTCGCGACCGAACCATAGACGCCCCCCCAGACTGGGGGTGTTTTTCAATTAAGTGACTTGCTCAAATAGACTTCCGCCGTTTGAAGATGACTTGACAGCGTGCGGAATCACGAGTATTGACACTGCCGGAAAATCCGGATGTAATCCCCCGATTCGCGGATTCAAACTGGGTCCGAATTCGCTAAGCGTTGGAGAGGGATTGCTTTCGTTTTTCTCCACAGGGTTGTGAATTGTGGTGGTTGCCAGGCCGTGCGGCTTGGCGTCGTCGTGAATCGGTCGGCAGGGATGCGCCCGGTTCTGGTCATCCAAATCCCTCCGTTTTCGCAAGCGTTGGTGCTCTCGTTGGACTGAATTGAGTTCTTTGACGGACTCACCTCCCTCCGACACGGCAACCGATACTCGACCAAGACGAGGTCGTTATGGATGGGGTTCAGCTATGATGGCAGGGTCACCGTCACCTCGGTCAGTGATCACCGGGGTAGGCGTCATATCGCCGATCGGCATCGGAAAAGATCGATTCTGGAGTCGCTTGCAGAGCGGCCAGTCCGGAATCGGCTTCCTGCGCTCGTTCAAGAATGCCCACTGGCCCACCCAGCTGGCGGCAGAAATCACCGATTTCGACCCCCTCGACTATGTCTATGAGAAAAAATTCCTGAAAGTGATGTCGCGGGACATCCAGCTCGGAGTTTCCGCCGCTTCACTTGCCATGAAAGACGCCGGCATCTCGGTCGGCGACGTCGATCCCGATCGCCTGGGAGTCGAGTTCGGCACCGGACATATTTCGTTCACACCGGAAGAACTGGTGGATGCGGCCCGCGACTTTCACGACCCATCGAATCGCGAAGGCTATCCGCGCTGGGATGAAGGCGCCCTCGGCAAGATCGCGCCGCTCTGGCTCTTGCGGCAACTCCCCAATATGCCGGCCTGCCACGTCGCCATCGAACACGATGCCCGCGGCCCGAACAACACGATCACCAGCGCGGAGGCATCCGCCTTGCTGTGCCTGCAGGAAGCCTGCCGCATTCTCGACCGTGGACATGCCGACGTGATGATCGTCGGGGCATGCAGCAGCAACATTCATCCGGTGGATCTCACTCGGCTCAGCCTGTATGAGGATCTGTCGCGGCGCGAAGGCGATCCCACCCGAGCCTGCCGGCCGTTCGATCGCGACCGCGACGGCACCGTGGTCGGTGAAGGCGCCGCGGTGTTCATCGTCGAACGCTATGGTCATGCCATCGCCCGTGGAGCGGATATCTACTGCGAAGTGCTGGGTGTAGGCGCCGGATGCGACGGCCGTGGTTACGAGAACGGCGCTGGCGGCATCGGCATCGTCAGGGCCCTCAACTCGGCCATGGCGCGATCGGGCATCACTCCTGACGAAATCGGTCACATCAATGCCAGCGGCAAGAGCACGCTGCACGATGACCGTGTCGAAGCCGCCGC
>JANNSB010000196.1:0-7503 GCA_031402175.1 Planctomycetaceae bacterium | reverse complement strand
CTGAACGTCCAGCGAGTGACGTCGCCACTCGCAATGTCGATCGAGTACGCATCGGCCGGCTCATCGGGTCGGGCGATCGTGCACCCCAGTTGCGTTCCATCGGGAGAGAACTCCATGCCTTCGACGATGCCCAATGGCGTGTCGATGCTGCGCCGATTCTCTCCGTCATACAGATACAGCCGGGTCGCACCATCTTCATTCACCGTGAACGCGACGTGTCCGGTCACTTCATCCACGATGATGCCGTCGACGTCCCACTCAATGTCTTCGGCCAGCCAGGTGTACTCGAATGTCTCCAGGTCGATGGCGGCCAGTTCGAGGAACTCGCCCCGGGCATCAGTGCAAACGTAGGCGGCCTGGCCGTCTTTGGAAAACCGCACGATGCCGAAGGCCACCTTCTCCGAGGTCGCGCCTTTTGGTGGAGGAATCGGCGTCTTCTCCAAAGTCTCGAGATCGAGCACGGCCGGATACGTCTCGTTGATCGAGACATACATGTTCAGCAACACCTTGGTGCCGTCCAGCGAAAGGTCTTCGGGCACCCAGAATTCGTTCTCGACCTGCATCAGTTCCTGATATTCGTAGGGAGCCGTCGTGCTCATGCGAAAGATATCGGAGTCGCGCTGGTTGCGGCGGTTGCTGACGACGAGCAGCCAACTTCCGTCCTCGCTGACGGGACCGAATTCGTTGCGGGATGTGCCGTCGGTCATCAATGTGCCACGGCCAGTCGCGAGATCGTGCCGATAGATTTGGAAGTTCTCGTTGCCGCCGAGGCTCATCGACACCAGCAGCGCTTCGGAACTTTCGGGGATGAACCCGCCCGCAGCCGGCTCGTCGTAAAACGTGATCTGCTCCCGACGCCCTCCCGGTTGATAAACTCGATGGAGCTGCCCCGTGTTGCCGAACCGCGTCTGAATGACCATGCCGTTCCCATCAGGCGACCACCCCTGAAACGTGGCCGATCGCACGTTGTCGTACTGCCTGAGCCGCTCCGCCAATTCCGGCGGCACGGCCGGCACATTCTCGACAGCAATCGCCGGCGGCCGCAGCGGGTCATCGTCTGACCTTAGAATGTTGCTGGAGACTGTCAGGGACAAGCACAATGAAAAGAACGCCATCATTCTGGTGAGTCGCATTGCAATTCCTTATGAACTCCCAAATCTGAAATCATTCGTTGGTTGGAAGGATAACAGACCGCGCAGAGACTTTCTTGTCCATTGCCATTCGATCATGCATAGTTCCACTCCAACTCCAGTGAGAGATATTTGTGTCAGTTTGCGATGCGGCAACTTCAATGGCGATCGTGAATCGCGCAGCGTCCGACCGGGCCAACATTGTCCCTGTCCCGGCGGGGTCGTAGGATGCCAGCATGAATGTGCGAGACTGGTTGATCGTGTGTCTTGGTACGTGGATGTCGGGCTGTTCCGGCCCGGCGGACGAGACCGATTCCGTAGCGACTCGCACAGCGCCAACAACAACCGCCGAGATTGCCCCTGAGACCGACGCAGTCGACGATGACAACGCTGGCACTCGCATTCCTGATGACCGCCTCATCGAACCGATTTCGATTGAACCCGCCGCCGGGCGTGCTGTTGAATCGCCACAATTGCCGGTGACCAACGCACCACCGGAGCATCAGGCAGCGGTAAGCGATGCGACATCGATTGCCTTGGCAACCGCCGGCCCGCGCCGGCCTGCCGATCATCGACCCATCCACAACGACGCTCGACTGGCCGAGTTCGGCATCCATCGCTACGAATCCGATCGACTGAAACTCTACACCGACATCGATCCGGCAGTGGCCGAGACGCTGCCGCCGTTGATCGATCAACTCTATCCGGTGTGGGTCGAATATTTCGGCGAACTTCCTGAGGCCGAGGATGGCAGCGAGTTTCAACTCACCGGTTATTTGATGGGAGACACGCAGACATTTATCGCGTCAGGCCTCCTTCCCGAAGAGTTTCAATCTCTGCAGCACGGGCAGCACCGCGGCCTCGAGTTTTGGATGTACGACCAGCCGACGGAGTACTACCGCAGGCACCTGCTGCTGCACGAAGCCACACACTGCTACATGATGATCGTCCCTTCTCCGCAAGTTCCGCCGCTGTGGTATCTGGAGGGGATGGCCGAACTGCTGGGCGTGCATCAGTTCGATGACGAGGGCCATGTGAACTTCGCGATGATGCCCCCGACATCGGAATCGGTGTCGGGTTTCGGCAGGGTCGAACTCATTCAGCAGATGATCGCCGAGGGACGCGGGCTCACGATTGAAGGCGTCAGCCGGTTGGGAGTCACCGCGTTCACCGACTCGCGCAGCGAACCCTACGCCTGGAGCTGGGCTTTCTGCGTGTTCCTCGATGGACATCCGCGCTATCACGACCGGTTTCGCCAGTTATGTCTCATTCGCGACGGCAACGAACTTGTCCGGCAACTGGACGCGAGCTTTCGAGATGAAATGTCGATTCTGTGGATCGAATGGGAACTGTTCATTTCGCAGATCGAATACGGCTATCAGATCGACCGCAGCGCGATCGACTTTCGTGGCGGACTGCCCCTCGCGCCCGGCGACAGTGTGACGCTTGACATCGCGGCCGACCGCGGCTGGCAGCCGAGCCTTGTGCGGGTCGAGGCCGGTCGCAGCTACCGCATCACCGCCAACGGCGAGGTCACCCTCGCGGATGAACCAGCCCCGTGGGTGAGCACGCCGCGAGGCATCAGCATTCGCTACGCCCACGGCCGGCCCATCGGCAGGCTGCTGGCAGGCATCGTCGGCGAGCATCCTCCCGGCAACATCGGCACCTGCGGCCTGCTGCACCCGATCGAAGTCCGCGAAGGCATCGAGTTCTCCGCCGCCGAAACCGGCACCCTCTACCTGCGCATCAACGACCGCTGGTCGGAACTGGATGACAACCGTGGAGGGTATGCGGTGGGGATTGAGGGCATGGAGAGGTGATAGGCCGGAGGTTAGCAGAGAGACGCGCGGACAAGGCAATGCGTCGCGGGGGGCGCACCATCCCCACGCCCGGCATGCCTGCCCTGCTTCACGATGCAGGCATGGCACCCGGCACCCGGCGGGTATGCGGTGGGGATTGAGAGACTCTAGCGAGGGACACCCGACTCGCGTATCAAGTTCAAGGTCAACTGGACTATTGTGCGAGGGCTTCTTCGTCTGACTGCAACGCACTTCGTAGGGCCAAAAATGCCTCCTTGAGCGACTGGGGTACGGCACTGGCCGGCTCCGCGAGAACCAGCGCCTGATAAGCATCCAGGAATTCACCTCGATAGCGATGGAAAAAGTGCAGGAAGTGCTTCACGAACCCCAGATAGTCCATGACGACAATCTCTGTGCCATCCGTTGCATCGTACATGGAGCGCGCATGTTCAGCCACGTCTTCCGCAATGGCGTCCGTGGTGATGATGATGTAGTTGTCGATATTCGCGCCAGAGCTCACGATCTTGTTGACGGCGTGGTCGATATCATTGCGAATCACCGCCTTTTTCTTCATCTCGTATACAGTCGCCACGTTGTCGTCGTTGACCAGGCAAACTTCGATGTCGCCTGAGGCACCGGTTTGCACGTCGGCCGAATTGTGGCCGTGGAGTGGCAATGCTTTTTCGCCGATCACTTTCGACACGGCCTGGTAGGCCGCGGCAATGCCCAGGACTGGCAACCGCGCTGAGTTTTTGCAGCTCAAATGTTGCCGCACGAGATTGGCAATCGCTTCTGACGACGGCGCGAGCGTCCCACCCGATTTATGTATACTCCCCAGCAGCGACTCCATGCGCTGCAACTGCTCGTTACGCATCACAATCAAATGCCGCAACGTGTCAAGGAGCACTCCCCTTGCGTCAGCTCGCCGCTTCGCCACGTCCTCAAGCAACCGAAAGGCATCCACGTAGAGCTGTTGCGGACGGCCCCTTGGCACCGAATCGAGAAGAAACGGCTTGGTGAAATTCCGAAATGCAGGGGTTAGATATGCCGTGGTGTTGTTGCAGGAGAGCTTGTACTTCGTGATGAAGTCGGTCAGAAACTGTTCATCATAAGAACGACCAGGAAAACACTTCCTGCTGCCAATCTCGGTAATTGGCTCACGCGGGTCGACAGACGGATTGTCTATCTTGGCGAGCATGCACGACATGATCAGTCGGACGCCGGCTCGGTTCGCGAGACAGTTGGCGACGAATTCGATCCGACTCGAAATGTCGGCTTTTGAGATGGACCGCTCGTTCAAGCTTCGCTCGGCCTCGGCAAACATCTCATCCAGCAATCGGGAGAGGTCAGCCATCCACGATCTCGCCAAAGAAATTCAGTGGACGAACCCTTTCGTTCGATGGGGCGTAGTTCGTCCACAAGACCTCGATGCGTTTCCCCTTGGTGGAGTGATTTGTTCTTGGTTGGCCGTACGTCTTATGCCATCGCCTCGCGGGGTACAAATCGGCCAAGAGATCGCAGTCATAGTTTGAAAAGGCGACTTGGCCTTTGGCTGAATTCAACGTGTCGGCCAACTCCTTATGTTGTTCATCGGTCATCTCATATTTATAGGCATTGGAATCCCCTCGTGTGTCATGAACGTAAGGGGGGTCGCAGTAAAACAAGGTGCGCGGAGAATCATACAGCTTAACCACGTCCGTCGCGGGACGGTTCTCGATCTGTACTCGGAGAAGTCGCTGACAGATCGTGTCGAGTTGTTCGACGCCACCCAACCAACGGCTAATGACGCCACTCATTCCCGCACGGCTCGTATTTTTGCAGTTGGCCCAGCGGCCGATCGTGGCCGTTTGCGCCAAGCCCGTACGAACTTGTCTCGCCCGAATGTAGAAGCGCCTCGCGCGCTCGACATCAGCAACGTCGGGATCCAGTTTGCAGGCGATTGCAAACTCCTCACGCGAAAACGGAGTGAGCGCAATCGCCTTTTCGATTTCGCTCCCACGATCTCTCAACACGCGAAAGAAATTGACGACCTCGCCATCAAGGTCATTGTAAGTTTCGATCGGCGAGGGCGGTCGATTGAGCAAGACCGCGGCAGAGCCTGCGAACGGTTCGCAGTAGTGGTGACACTTCGGCAGCAGCGGCAACAGCCAGTCGAGATGAGAAAACTTGCCACCGTACCATCCGAACAGGATCTTCTTCTTCCGTCGGAGCCCGCCGACGGCAGGTGGCTTTCCCTTTCGTTTTCGTCCGCTCGATTCCATACTGCGTTCCAAGGATCTTGATCAAAACAATGTTGTCAGCGCGGAAAAATCCCTCAACACGACACCGCTAGCAATCGATCCAACCCCCTGAGTTCAACGGACTTTATCACCTTCTTCAGCCTCTTGCACCCCAAGGATTGTTTAGCGTGTAGTGCCCGGGTTGCGGCTCGCTTGCACGGATCCATCGGCGCGTTGCCGGCGGGTGGCGGGGGCGCACCGTGAAACGGGTCGGGTGGCACGCCGCGACCATCGGGAGCGGCGTGGCGAACGCGGTTGCGGCGGCCCCCGCACACAGCGATGCGGTCGCTCTGATTCGCAGTGAGCCTCAAGCCTACTTCCCCTTCTTCCTCTTCGCGCGCTCCTCGGCGTCCTTCACGAACTGCTTCACCACCCTGCGAATCAGCGGATAGGGCATCGGCTTGTCGAGGGGGAAGCTCAGGTTGCCCTTTTTGTTGGCATAGGGGGCGAGATCCCGTTTCAGCTTTACATCTCCACGGACGGGCGGGTACAGGCCGATGTGCTGCTTGAACGCCGCGAAATGCACCACGTTCCCGTGCAGCACGAATGTCGGTATCTGATACTTGATCGCCTCGCTCGCCGTCGGCATCGACTTGCGAATGAGTTCCCGAATCTTCTCCAGAATCGCCTGCACATCCGGAGGGAAGCGGGAGATGTAGTCGTCGATGTTGCGGGCGGGGGATGTTGTTTTTTTCATGGCGGACCAACGTTCGACGGGGCGAGGCTGCCGGTTAGCGAGCGAACAACTGCCCGGCGGCAGCGACATTGCTGCACACTTCGAAATGAGCCGTCCCGCCGTCTCGCAACATCTCCGCATCCTGCTTGATGCCGGTCTCGTAACCGAGCGGCGGCAAGGCCGCGAGCGCCGCTACCGCCTCGTCCCCGAACGACTCGGTCCGGTGCGGGACTGGATCGCACGTTACGAGCGGTTCTGGGACGACCGCCTGCAGCGTCTTCAGAGGCAGCTATCCAAAAGAAGTAAGGGATGACGAACACGATTCAGAGAGAATTGCTGATTCCGCAGCCGAGGGAGCAGGTCTGGCGGGCGATCACCGACAGCGCCACGCTGGCCGAGTGGATGTTCCCGAATGACTTCGAGCCGCGCGTCGGCCACCACTTCACGTTCCGCGTGCCTCCGAACCCCAAGGCCGGTTTCGACGGGTTGGTCGTGCGCTGCGAAGTGCTGGAGTGCGAACCACCCCATCGGCTTGCATTCTCGTGGTCGGCCGGCGGACCAGTCGAAAACACGCAGGTGAGTTTTCAGCTCGAGCCTGACGGCGACGGCACGCGCCTTGTCTTCGAGCACTCGGGCTTCGACCTCTCCCAGCCGTGGGGCGAACAGGCGTTCCAGGGCGCGGAGTTCGGCTGGGCGAAGATGCTCAAACAGCTTGCCGCCGTGGTCGCGGGTCTGGCGGTCGAGCGCAATCAGGAATAAGAACCGATCATGAACAATGCCACCAGACGTTCGATTCTTCGCTGGATTCACATTATCTTTGCCCTTCCGATCCTGGGTTACATTTATGGTCCGCCGGAGGAGGTTCAACAGTACCGCGACAATTTTCGATTTCTCTTTGTTCCTGTCGTTCTCCTGACAGGATTCTGGATGTGGAAGGGCCAGGCCATTCGACGACTTGTTTCGAAAAGATCAGCCCAACAAGATCCTGCAGCGAACCCTTGAGAAACATCGAACATAAGGGGACGAACGATGACTGAGAGCAAGGTGAAGACCAAGGCCAAGGGCACGAGCGATAACAGCGAAGCGTTTCCGGCGGACGTCGTTCAGAAGTTGAAGACCTACGTTTACAGGCTCATCGATCCGCGAAATGGTGAGACCTTCTACATTGGGAAGGGTCAGGGCAATCGCGTATTCGCCCACATCCACGCCGAGCAGAACCTTGAAGGTGACGAACTCGACAACAAGGTGAAACGCATCCGGGAAATACGCCTCGCTGGGTTTGAAGTCGCCCACGTGATTCACCGACACGGCATGGATGAGGCGACTGCGTTCGAGGTGGAATCAGCGCTGATCGACGCGTATCCGGGACTGACCAATCTCGCTGGCGGGGTTGGTAGCAACGAGTTTGGCGCGATGCACGCTAAGGAGATCGTCAGGCGATATGCCGCCGAACCCGCCGTCTTCCAGCACAAGGCGCTGCTAGGTTGTGTGGACATTCACGGGAGTGTCATGAGTGACGCCAAGCAGAGGAATCCGAGGTAGTTGATGGTGGTCTTTTCATATCGAGTGGCGACGCGGCGGAAATGTTTCACGCGGTTGAAGAAGCGTTCCACCACGTT
>JANNSB010000195.1:0-2954 GCA_031402175.1 Planctomycetaceae bacterium | reverse complement strand
TTCGATTTCAACATAATCGACAACCTGCTGGCTCAAGGTGACGACGTGGGAGCTCACCGCGAACTGTCGACGCTGTATTGGCAACGTCCCGAATTGCGGCCGCTGCTGATCGAGCGCATTCAGCAGACCGCCCGGAGGATCTACTTCCAGCCCACGCCCCACTACATGGAAGCCTATGTCGTGCAGCCGGGCGACACGTTGCAGAGCATCTCCCATCGTTATGAAGTCTCGTGGCAGTTTCTGGCGAAGCTGAATCAGGTCGAGCCAACGCAGATCCGGCCGGGACAGGAACTCAAGGTCATTCGCGGACCGTTCTCGGCCGTCGTCGACCTGAGCGACTTCGAAATCACGATTCACGCGCACGGTTACTTCGTCTGCCGCTTCCCCGTCGGGATCGGAGCCAACGACTCGACGCCGATCGGCACGTTCAAGATTGATGACAAACTGGTCGATCCGACGTATTACGGCCGGGATGGCGTGATCGCTCACGACGACCCGACGAATCCGTTGGGTGAACATTGGATCTCGATCGGCGACAGCTATGGCATACACGGCACGATTGATCCCGATTCGATCGGCCGCGCGGAGTCGCAGGGTTGCGTCAGGCTCAGAAACGAGGATGTCGCCGAGGTGTACGACTTCCTGACTGTGGGCTCTGAAGTCGTGATCCGGCAGTAGTTCTCATCTCGACCTGTCACGGCGAAAACAATCCGCTACGGGGAATGCAAATGGCTTTGGCGACTCGAAAGTGGATCGGCATGGTGCTGATCGGATGCTGCGTCGCTGCAGCAGGGTGCTCCGGCAGCGAAGGGGAAGAATCGCTGCAGCTTCCCGACTTTCTTTCCGAGGATTCGGAATCGGAAAGCAGCAGCGACGCCGTTCCTGTCGCGGGTGAAGCTCCTTCCGTCATGCTGGAACTCAAGTTGCGCCAGGGGGACCGCTTCCCCTTGCAGAAAGTGGTCGAGCAGCAACTGATTCAGCCGTCACTCACCGGCGAGAACGTCGTGCACGACACACGCCTGGAACTGCAGATGGTGATTTCGGTCGAAGTGGTCGAACCGACTCGAATTCTGCTGGGCGTGCGTTATAGCCGAGCCAGGTTCACGAGTAACATCGCCGGCGAGGTCACGGAATTCGATTCATCGATGGCCGGCGCGCAGATCCCTGCCGCCGCGGCTCCCTATCAGCGAATGATCGGCAACGGGTTCGGTTTCTGGATCGGCCCCGACAATCAGATCATCGAGACCGTCGGCTTCGAAGAGTTCTGTACGCAGTGCATAGCCAGCCAGCAGGAGCTGCTCAACATCGAAGCGTACGTTGGCGAGAAAGGCATTGCCGACTTCATCGACAACTCGATCGGCCTGCTCCCGTATGGGATCGCCCGGCGGACCGGCGAATCGTGGCAACGCCCACGACATATCTCTCGCCCGGTTCCCATGCAGATGAACACAACTTATACGCTCAGCGAATTGAATGACTCCACAGCCGTCGTCGACATCTACGGCGAATACTTGCCCTCGACGACGGTCAGCGATTCGACATCGCCGGAGGGAGTGCGCGTGATCGTGGAGAGTGGTTCGGCCCATGGGAAGTGCAGTATCTTTCGCGATACCGGCCTACCGCAGGATTCGACGGTCGTCGAGCAGATACAGATGGTGGTGCAGCACTCGGGAGCGATTGCGTTTCCGCAGCAGCTTGTGCGACGCACAACCATTCAGGCGTTTCCACAGATCGGCGGCTCCGCGCAACCGACGATTCTGGGTGGTGCGCCGAGTTCCGAGAATCGGCTTTCCGGCGGCTTTGCGACTGATGGGCCGGTGGTGCGGTGATGAAAATCGACATGCAGCATCATCCCTGGCTTCGGCTCGGCAGGAGCCTCGCCCTCCCGGTTCTACTGGTCATTGCCGCGGGATGCAGCACCGAGTCGTCCGAATCCGACGCAGTACCCATCGCATCGGCTGATGGTGCATACGCAGATCGCAACAGTCTGTCGGACGCCGAGATCACCGATTTTCTGATGATCATCCGCGAGTTGCCGGGCAGTGAGTTTCCCGAGTTTCAACCGGCGGGGATACCGCGCGTGCAACCGGAACAGGAACCCGAGGCCGCCATCCTGGTCTGGCGAGACGCTTACCGCCGCTCGTGTGAACCCGCGAACCTGGCGCAGTCGTGGCATGGCGACGCGACGATCGTGGGAGTGCTGTCCCGTCGAGGTTATTCGCCCGAACAGTTCGCCAATCTCGTCCGGCGGATCAGCCTGTCGATCACCGCCGACTCGCTCGCCGACCGCATCGACTTCGCCGCGGCCCTGCAACAAGTGGAAGAGCAGATGGCGGAAATGAGTCAGGCGATTCATCAGCTCGACGTGGTGCCTGATCTCACCCTGACCTTCCAGGACCGATCGCATCGCCGCGAGGCGATGATGCTGGCCCTCCAGGAAACCACAGCCCTCGGCGAGTTCTTGCGTCTCCTGTCGGACATCCCTAAGGATGCGCGTCTGACGGCCCAGCGCCGCCGATCCGAACTCGATCCCTTCCTCCCCGATAATGGCAGAGAAGTTTCGCAGTTCGAACGCTACTTCGAGTCAAACGCGCACGTCATCCCCGCGGCGAACTGGCAACCGCAGTAAGTCGCCTTTCGCTCGTCCGTAGCGGCGTCTGTCCCCAGCCGCCGAGACCAAAGGAGACGACCCGTCCCCTGTTGTGACTCGACGACCGGATAACGTACACCTGCGTTGCCCCGCGTCTGGGGACAGACGCGGCTACAAAGATGACAACCTCTCGCGAAAGTAGCGGTGGAATTGCGATTGGTGATGAATGCAATGGACGCGGGTGGCCCCGATAGCTCTTGCTATCGGGGACGACGAAGTCGGTGGGAGGTTGTGATTCATCTCGGATTGCTCCCCCGGGCCTTCATGAAGTCCGCTAGTCTCGCGACCTCCCACGGCTACCGCC
>JANNSB010000194.1:0-6624 GCA_031402175.1 Planctomycetaceae bacterium | reverse complement strand
CCTCTCGGACGACGATTTAGCCCTGCGCCGCGACCTCCCACCGACTTCGTCGTCCCAGATAGCTCAGCGATCGGGGCCACCCGCGGCCACTTCAATTCCAACGTCAGGGCAACTCGACGAGATCGGGGCACAATAGGATCTGTCGTGAAAACGTGGTATTTTGTCGCGAAATCGATTGTGTGACCGAGTATACTCACGGATCGTTCCATGAACCAAGCCATGAAAGCAGCGATGTCATGGATGGAGGCTCGGTTCGCCAGAGCCACGCTCGGTCTGCATCAAGAACAGCTCCCCATCGAAGCCAGGAAGTGATTCGAATGAAAAACAGTCTCGTTCTCCTCGTACTCACTGTCGTTATCGCGATGCATGGCTCAAGCTTCGCTGCAGGCGCCGAACATGACTGGAATCTCGGTGCCACAGGCCTGCGGGGCTGGATTCGTTGTGACCAGATGGTCACATCCGATGCCCGCCAGATCACAATCACCAGGGTTGAGGAAGGTTCTCCCGCTGATGGCGTCTTTGCCGTCGGTGACTCGATTCTTGGCGTCGGAGGCAAGCCGTTTTCCTATGACCCGCGTACCGAAATGGGCATGGCCCTGACCTTTGCCGAATCGGAAGCGGGCGAGGGCAATCTCAGCCTGACCCGGTCGCGCGCAGGCAGCTCGGCGGAAGTCGTCGTGCAGCTTCCGGTGCTCGGAACTTATAGCGCCACCGCTCCCTACAATTGCCCGAAGTCCCAACGCATTCTCGAACAAGGGTGCAGGGATCTCGCCAATCGGATGGCGGATCCTTCCTACGCCGAGCAGCTGGACCCGATTCCCCGATCGCTCAATGCCCTCGCTCTGTTAGCCAGCGGCGACCCGAGCTACCTCCCGCTGATCAAGGAGGAGGCCGAGTGGGCCTCGAACTACAGCACCGACGGGATGGCCACATGGTATTACGGCTATGTCATGATGTTTCTGTCCGAATACAAGATGGCGACGGGCGATGATTCTGTCATGCCGGGCTTAACGCGGCTCGCGCTTGAAGCCGCTCATGGTCAAAGCGCGGTCGGTTCGTGGGGCCACAGGTTCGCTCGGCCCGACGGACGACTTTACGGCTACGGAATGATGAACTCCCCTGGTTTGCCTCTGACCATTTCGTTGGTGCTGGCGCGCGAGGCGGGCGTGAATGATCCTGCGCTGGATCTAGCGATCGAGCACAGTGCCAGGCTGCTCCGCTTTTATATCGGCAAAGGCGCGATTCCCTACGGCGACCATCATCCCTGGATTGAGACTCACGAGGACAACGGCAAGTGTGGTATGGCCGCCGTGCTGTTCAACCTGCTCGGTGAGTCGAAAGGCGCGGAGTTCTTCTCGCGTATGAGCGTTGCCTCTCACGGAGCAGAGCGTGATTGCGGTCATACCGGCAATTTCTTCAACATTCTTTGGGCTATGCCAGGCATCGCCCAGTCCGGCCCGAATGCCTCCGGAGCCTGGATGACTGAATTTGGAAGTTGGTACTTTGACCTCGCGCGGCGTTGGGATAACAGCTACCTCCACCAGGGCCCGCCGGAACCGGAAGTCGACAGCTACGCAGGCTGGGATTGCACTGGCTGCTATCTGCTGGCCTACGCAATGCCGCTGCAGAAGCTTTATCTCACCGGCAGAATGCCTGGCGCTGTGCCACAACTCGATGTCGCCGCCGCCGAATCGCTCATCCTCGACGGGCGTGGCTGGAACAACAAAGATCGCCACAGTTTCTACGATGCGCTGAGTGACGAACAACTCCTCGTGCGCCTTCGCAATTGGTCACCCGTCGTGCGAGAGCGAGCGGCGATGGCTCTGGGACGCCGCACGAACGCTCCCGTGACGCCTTTGATCGAGATGCTCGATTCTCCCAGCCTCGAGGCTCGCTATGGTGCCTGTCAGGGTTTGATCTTCCTTCGCGGACGTGGAGCGCCTGCCGTGGATGCCCTGCAGAAGACCTTGGCACATCCAGACCTCTGGCTCCGCATCAAAGCGGCTGAAGCACTCGCTGCGATCGGCGCGCCGGCCACGCAGGCTGTGCCGCAACTGCTCGAAATGCTGGCTCAGGTGGACGTGGAGAATGACCCGCGCGGCATGCAGCAGCGCTATCTCTCCTTCGCCCTGTTTGAGCCTGACGGGATGCTCGGCCGCTCGCTGGAGGGTGTGGATCGCCCCGCGCTCTACAGGGCCGTGCGAGCCGGGCTGAAGAATGAGGATGGTCGTGCGCGCGGCTGCATTGGTTCCGTCTATCGCCATCTCTCGCTCAATGAGATCAAACCGCTGCTGCCTGCTATCTACGAGGCGATCGTTCAGCCCGCGCCGAGCGGCGAGATGTTCGCCGATGAGATTCGCGTGGAAGGCCTGCGTCTCTTGGCGGAGCACCACGTCGAGGAAGGCATAAACGCTCTCGTGATCTACACGCGCGATCAGAATCCGTGGTGGAGCGAGGGGCGCACCCCTGAACTGATGGAGATCCTCCTCACCTACGGCACGCACGCCAAAGAGGTCATTCCAGAATTGACCAGGATCGCGAATTACTTTGAGAAAGAGGAGCAAGACTTTCCACCGGATCTGATGCGCATGAAGGCCAACTGCGTCCGCGAAACGATCACTGCGATTGAAGCCGCGACGGATACCCCGGAACTGATCCGGCTCGAATAGGACTAGAGTCCCAAGTGAAAATCACACTCCCCCGCAAAACAAACATGGAACAACTATGAAAGTAATGCTTGCAGTCGCATTGATCGCATTGGGCCTGAACTGAGCATTCCCTGCGTGTTCCACAGGCAGAAAGTAGATCCCGGATTCCGAGGCCAACGAGGTGGCTCGCTCCATGGAACCAGGAATCTGTTGCTTGGCGGTGTCGGGGTGATGCCGCAGCCGGCCCTCATAAATGGCGGTCGAAATGAACTCGCAGATCCGCGGGTGCATCCGCCAACTCTGGTCCAAGAAGATTCCGAAATCAGGCCGAATCGTGAGTTGTCCCGAAAGCAGATACCCCAGAGCTGACTTTCCGCTTGCTCCCGGATGCGAACCCAGAATCGGTTGCGGAAGTTGCGGAAGCTGGGTGGCATGTTTTGGGGTGCCATGCCTGCATCGCGAAGCAGGGCAGGCATGTGCTATATGTGGGCGAATTTTATCACGAGTCGTCTGTCGCCCCTCTCGGGGCTGGCGATGACTTCAATTCACCAACCCAGGGCGTCGCTGCGCTTTGCCCTGGGCTATTGTCTGTCGTCCCTGTGGGGCTGAGGACTGTCGTGTGCCACGGCCCACGGTTACGCCACGTCCAACAGCATCTGCCGGATGGCGCCGAGGTGGTAGGCGGTGTGGGCGTCGATCGAGAATGTGCCGGTGAGCATGATCTCGTTCCACTCGCGCGGCCGGCCGACTTGATCGATCAACCCGGTCCGTCAATTTCTTCACCACACATCCGCAGCCGCCACTCGACGCGCGGCGACCACTTCATCACCCTCGGGGACACATTCCAGGCCGACGAAGTCGCGGTAGCCGATGTCGTAGGCCTGCTTGAGGACGCGATTGTAATGCACCTCGCCGGTGCCCGGTTCGTGTCGGCCGGGGTGGTCGGCCAGTTGCAGGTAGCCGATGCGGCCGGCGTCGAAGCCTTCCTGGAGATGGCCGCAGAGATCCCCTTCGGTGATCTGCATGTGATACAGATCCCAGTTAATCTTCACATGCGATGAATCGACCTCGTTGCAGATGCGGATCGTCGGGGCGCTGCCGTACAGGCAGTGCCCCTTGTGATCGACGCGGATGTTCATCGGTTCGAGGATGAGGGTCAGGTCGTTGTCCTCGGCGATGGGGGCGACCATCTTGAGCGCCGTGATGACGTTCTGATGCATCTCTTCCTGCGTCATCCCCTCAACGTCGTCTCCCGCGACGACGCAGGCCTTCTTGCAGTTGAGTATCTTCGCGTTCACGCAAGCCCGCTCGACGGCTTCGACGACCGCCGGATGATTCGCGGGGACATTCATCCCCGGATAGAAACCCCACGCCGTGAACTGTGCGACCTCAAGGCCCAACTCCTGCGTGAGGTCGGCGATCTCCTGGACGTCTCTGCCTTCCAGCGGCCAGATCTCGACGGCTGGAAAACCGAGTTCGGCCGACCGGCGAAAGCGATCGAGAAACGGGATGTCGCTCCACCACATCTCGACGTTGACGGCGAACTTCGTGTGGGGCGTGCGTCCGATCGTCGAGAGATCGTCGGCATCATCAGCCGCGACATGGATCGCGGGAGCAATGGCGGCGACGCCGGCGGTCAGAGTGGTGGACTTCAGAAACGAACGACGATCAAAGTGCGAGCGTGACATGGGGTGCCTGTGAAAAGAGGAATACAGGGTGTGAAGCAGTCAATTGAAACTCCGCGGGCTGGGCCGGTTCGACTGCCGGCTCGAACTCCAGGGAGCTCCAGAATACATAAGTTTCGAGCAGCAGCACGCCCGCGAAGACCAGCATCAGCACGATGTTCGCGGGAGCCGATCGCTTGAGACCGAGATGGCGAGGAGGCCGTTCGACGGTCGGGTACGCGGGCGCAATGACCTCGCCGTCGGCATTCCTGTACTCGGTCCTGACGGACCATAGGGCGATGGCACCCATCACGCCGACCAGTCCGCCGCCGATCATGAGGATCCAGTCGAAGGTCGACATGGGCCCGATGGTAAAGGGATTGACCTCGGCCTCGGGCCCGTAACGCAACATCACGGCCACGATGGCGTTATTGAAGAAGTGGACCAGCATCGGCGCCCAGAAGCTGCGGGTCGAGAGATATGCGATGTGGATAAAGAGCGCGAGGGGAATGAGTCCGATCACTTGCGGCGGATTCAGATGGACTCCCGCGAACAAGAGAGACGTGATCAGGACGCCGGCCACGATCCCCCAACGGGAGACGAGGCCTCGGCCGATCACGCCGCGAAACAGAAACTCTTCGCCAATCGCGGGCGCCACGGCCAGGTAGATCATCAGGGTGGCCAACGACGCGTTCCGAAAGTCCCAGAGAATCTGTTGGAAGCCTCGCAGCTCCTCGACCAAGTCGGGAAGTTCCTCTTGCAGGAATTCGATGAACGGCGGTATCAGCAGCTTGAGGATGCCCGTCCCGCAAAGCGACAAACCCGCCGTCGCGGCCAGCAGAATCACGAATTGCGTGACGCTGGGAAGGGCGAAGTTCAGCTTGCGCAACGGATCGGGCCGCAATCGCAGAATGGCGGCGGGCACAACGACCAGCAAGCTCAACAAGATGGGCAGCAGGCCAAACGCGACAACGCCGTTCGGCCCCAACCTGTCAATCAGAGCCGCTTCGTTGCCACCGGACCAGGTCTCTATGATGAGCTCGACGACAAAAGCAAATCCCTTCTGCACGCCCATGTAACCCAGGATCCACAGCAGCGACTCACCGAGACCCGGACCGGGAAGCATCCCTCGCCTAGTCGGCGGCTGCGGCGCGGCTTCCGCCGGTGGCTCCTGCACTTCGTCGAGGTCGTCGTGCTCGGTCGACATGAATTACGCGCCTGGTCGCTCGTGGGGCTGTCGCAGGATTTGAACGCCCCGCACAGTGTACTCGATTCCGCTATAGAGCGTGACCGCCACCGTCGCCCAAAGCAACACGTCGCGCACCAGCAGGAAGGCCGACTGAGAAAACCACGGAACGTCACTCAGCGACAGGAGCGCGAACGGGATCGACACGCTCTGCAGACCCATCTTGAGCTTGCCGGTGAACTTGGCCGAGAAGTCCTTGCCGCGCTGTTCGAGGAACGACCGCAGGCTGGTGACGAACATCTCCCGCACGATCACGGCCAGCGTCATCCACGTCGTCACGCCGCTGTCGGGGTAGGGAATCAAGAACAGGAATGCACCGCAGATGATCACCTTGTCGACGAAGGGATCCATGATCCGGCCGAAGACGGTGATCTGGTTGTTCTTTCTCGCCAGATAGCCGTCGAGCACATCGGTGAGGACGGCAAAGATGAACAGCACCGTCGTCGTGATCCACCATTCGCCGTGCGCGATCATTCCAAACACGACGAACGCCAGCACCAGCCGGGCGGAAGTGATCACATTGGGGGCGTTGAGCGCCGATGGCGCGGGTTTCGCCGACGGCGCGGAGGCTGTGCCCGACGCGGCGGCATGTCCAGTTTTGTCGGCTTTCCCTTGCATCATCACTTCCCGTCCGGCCAGCGAGTGGTCCACTGATCGCCGGTCATCACTTCATTTGGATGCGCAGGCGGAGGTCGTTCTCCCCAGCATTGTCGCGGAGACAAGGCAATCACTCGATCCTTCGCCAAGTAGAACAATAGCCCCGGGATCGCCACGCACAACGCCAGCAAGATCGGCGGAGCCACCACCAGGAAGATCCCCATGTTGTTGCCGAACGGCGCGCGACCGAGGACCAGCAGAAACACCGTCGGCAACCCGAACAACACAAACATCTGTGCCATCGACACCTGATTCTCGATGCGGTTCTGGCTGACATGTTTGAGCGGCGGCCATTTGCGTTCCCGGTAACTCCAATAAACCATGGGATCAACCCATACCGGCTGACGCTGCATCGACGCCCGGATCACTCCGGCCAACGACAGTATTCCCGCTCCAGTGAAGCCTCCGC
>JANNSB010000193.1:0-5656 GCA_031402175.1 Planctomycetaceae bacterium | reverse complement strand
CTGGCGGCGTTGGCGAGGGCGGTGCGGGCAACCTTCGTGGGGTCGATCACGCCGGCCTTTACCAGGTCTTCGTAGACGCCAGTCGCTGCGTTGTAGCCTTCGTTCCCCTTCTTCTCGCTCACCTTTTCGCAGATCACGCTGCCGTCGACGCCAGCATTGTCGGCGATCTGAGTGAGCGGCGCCCGGCAGGCACGCCGGATGATGTTGTAACCGACCTCCGTGTCGTGATCGAGTTGACCCGGATCGATCTTTGTCGACGCCCTGAGCAGGGCGACGCCGCCGCCGGGAAGAATGCCTTCTTCGACGGCTGCACGCGTGGCATGCAAGGCGTCTTCGACGCGGGCCTTCTTTTCTTTCATTTCGGATTCGGTCGCCGCGCCGACATTCACCTGGGCGACGCCGCCGGAGAGCTTGGCGATCCGCTCTTCGAGCTTCTCGCGATCATAGTCGCTGGTCGAGTTCTCCAGTTCCTTGCGAATCTGGTCGATACGGGCCTTGATGTCGGCGGTCTTGCCGGCCCCTTCGATAAGGGTCGTGTTGTCCTTGTCGATGACGACCTTCTTGACGCGACCGAGATCATTCAGGCCGACATTCTCGAGCTTGACGCCCAGGTCTTCGAAGATCGCCGACCCGCCGCACATGATGGCCACGTCCTGCAGCATCGCCTTGCGACGATCGCCGTAGCCGGGAGCTTTGACCGCGGCGACCTTGAACACGCCGCGCAGCTTGTTGATGACGAGCGTGGTGAGTGCTTCACCTTCGACATCTTCGGCGATGATCAGCAACGGCTTGCCGGAGTTGACGACTTTTTCGAGTACGGGGACGAGATCCTTGATCGACGTGACCTTCTTCTCGTGCTCGAGGACGTAGGCGTCCTCCAGCACGCATTCCATCGACTGCGGGTCGGTCACGAAGTAAGGCGACAGATAGCCGCGATCGAACTGCATGCCCTCGACGACTTCGAAGCTCGTCTCGAGCGACTTGCCTTCCTCGACGGTGATGACTCCGTCCTTGCCGACGGCTTCCATCGCCTCGGCCAGAATGTTGCCGATGGTCTCATCGCCGTTGGCGGCCACAGTGCCGACCTGAGCGATGGATTTCTTATCCCGGCAGGGGATGCCCATGCTCTTCAGCTTCTCGACAATGTCGTTGACGGCCTGATCCATGCCGCGCTTCATGAGGAGTGGGCTGACTCCGGCCACGACGGCCTTGAGGCCCTCAATGTAGATGGCTTCGGCCAAAATCGTCGCGGTCGTGGTGCCGTCACCGGCCACGTCGGAGGTCTTGCTGGCGACCTCGCGGACCATGCGGGCGCCCATGTCTTCGAACTTGTTGCTGAGTTCGATTTCGCGGGCGACGGTCACGCCGTCCTTGGTCACCGTGGGAGAGCCGAAGCTCTTCTCGATAATGACGTTTCGTCCCTTCGGACCCAGCGTGACGCGCACAGCCTTGGCGAGCTGGCTTACGCCGCGCCGCATGGCTTCCTGGGCTTCCTGGTCAAAGGCAATCATTTTGGCCATCAGTCAACTCCGAATGTGTTCAGTGCTCAGTGGATTCAAAAACTCTGTCAGGCGACACAGACATTCCCGTCAGTGAGCCTTTGTGTCAGGTGGCACAGGCATTCCTGTCTGTGAGCCTTAGAAGGTGGCGAGAATGTCGCCTTCGCGCAGCAGCAGGTATTCATCGTCGCCGATCTTGATCTCGTCGCCGGCATAGGAACTGAAGATCACGCGGTCCCCGTCCTTCACGGTGAGAGGCACCTTGGTGCCGTCGTTCTTGACGTGACCATCGCCGACGGCCACGACCTCGCCGCGCTGCGGCTTGTCGCGAACCTTATCGGGAAGCAAGATGCCGCCGGCAGTGGTTTGCTCGGCTTCGCTGCGACGCACGACCACCTTGTCCCCGAGGGGGACGATCTTCAAAGAGGAACTCGACTTGGCCTTTTTCGCCATTGCTCAACGACTCCTGACGGTTCAACACGAATCTGGATGTGTGATTCATTTTCCGGAAAAGGTGCCACGTTGACGGCAGTACCTTCCCCCGACGGTGTGAAATGCGAACGGTGTGCCAGTGTCAGAAGGTGCGTCGTAAGTATCTTATATGAATGATCTTGAGAGTTGGGTGACAGTCGGAGGTTAGGACGCTCACCCAGAAAACCTGCCAGTCTGGCAGAATCGTGCTCCCCGGTTGTAGATCGTCGGTTCGCGACTCGGTATCGTGCCGTCTTTGCCCATGACCTGCGGGATAAGCCGCTCTCTGAAAGCCCATGATGCCCAAGAATCACAAGGACGATGTCGACCAGGCGACCGCTGACATCGATTTCGCCAAGTCCAATTATCAGGTCGTTTTCGAGACGACGATGGGGAACATCACCCTCGATTTGTGGCCCGATGTCGCTCCCGGACATTGTCGTAATCTCATCGGCCTCACGAAGTCGGGGTTCTACGACGGACTGGTTTTTCACCGCGTCATCAAGGGCTTCATGATTCAGGGTGGCTGTCCGCAAGGGACGGGAACGGGCGGACCCGGATACAAAGTCAAAGCCGAGTTCAACGATCGGTCCCATATGCCCGGCGTGTTATCGATGGCGCGGAGTTCCGACCCGAATTCGGCCGGCTCTCAGTTCTTCGTCTGTCTGGAGAAGGTGCCCCATCTCGACCGTCAATACACAGCCTTCGGCAAGACGGCGGATGAGGCCAGCCTGGCCGTGGTGCAAAAGATCGGCGTCGTTCCCGTGGCGAACGACCGGCCGCGACAGGATGTGAAGATCAGCAAGGCGAGTGTCGTCGAACATCCGAAGGCCTGACTGGGAGGGCGAGGCTCCCGCCGAGCCGAATCCAAGATTGATCATTGCTTTGCGCTTTCAGTCATGTCCAAGACAGAACTACCCGTCGAGAACTCTGACCTGTCGAGCATCGTCGTCACGATTCTGATCGTGGACGACGACGAAGCTCATGCGCAGGCCGTGGCCGACAGTCTCGATGGCAACGGCTGCGAATGCGTGATCGTGACATCGGGCGAGCGGGCCATGGAGGTGATCGAGCGGGACAACTTCGACATCATCATCACCGACCTGCGGATGGAGGATGTCGACGGCCTCGAAGTGCTGCACAAGGCGAAACAGGAACTTCCCGAAGCCGAGGTCATCGTGCTCACCGGGCATAGCTCGATCAGTTCGGCCGTCGCGGCCATGCAGGCCGGGGCGTATACGTACCTCACCAAGCCACTCGATGTGCAGGAACTGCGGTCTGCCGTCGAGAAGGCGTCGACTCGCGTCCGTCTGATTCGCCGGAACGCCGTCCTCAACCGCCGTCTTGACGAAAAGTTCGGCTTCGAAGGTGTGATCGGCAGCAGCCCTTCGATGAACAAAGTGATCGACCAGTTGCGCAACCTCGCGCCGACCGATGCCACGGTCCTCATTCAAGGGGAGAATGGCACGGGGAAGGAACTGGTGGCGCGGGCGCTGCATCAAAACAGCCCGCGCAAGAACAAACCGTTCGTGCCGCTCAACATCTCCGCGCTTCCCGAAAGCATTCTGGAGAGCGAGCTGTGGGGTCACGAGCAGGGCGCCTTCACCGGAGCCGTTACAAAGCGCATCGGCAAATTCGAGCACGCCAACGGCGGCACTCTGTTTCTCGACGAAGTCGGCGAGATGCCGATGGAAACGCAGATCAAGCTGTTGCGCGTGCTCGAAGACCGCAAGATCACGCGACTGGGATCGAACGAAGAGAAACTGATCAACGTGCGACTCGTGGCGGCGACGAATGCCGACCTCAAGAAGATGATGGAAGAAGGGACGTTTCGTCAGGATCTCTATTACCGCATTAGCGTGGTGACGATCGATCTGCCTCCGCTGCGAGATCGGCGAGTCGATATTCCGCTGCTCATCGATCATTTCCTCAAGGACTTCATGCAGCGCTACGGCAAGGAAGTGCAAGGCGTTTCGCGGGCCGCCCGACAGGCGCTGATGGCCTTCGACTGGCCGGGCAACATTCGGCAACTGCGAAATGCCATCGAACGCATGCTGGTGCTCGACACCGACGGCCTCCTAGATGTCGACGACCTGCCCGACGACATCGCCCCGGTCGCCACCAGCGATGCCGACGGCAACGGCCCCATCGGGCTCGATTTTCTGGTCGGCAAGCCGATGAACGACGTCGAGAAGTACTACATCACACGGGCGCTCGAACTGACCGGTGGCAAACGGGAAGAAGCCGCCAAACTGCTCGGCATCGGCGAGCGGACGATGTACCGCAAGATCAAGGAATTCGACCTGCGAACGCCGTAACGGCTGACGATCACCGGGTTGCCCGAGTTGGCGACTTCGCGAACGGTGAAGCCCAGCGAGTCCCGCAATTCTGTGACGGCGACGTGAAACTCTAACGGCGACTCAAGTTCATCCGGCATCAGCAATTCCGGACCCGTACAGGAAAGAAAGAGTGTCTACTCACGCGACGGATCCCGTGGTATCGGGAAGACGGGGGTTGCGGGAAGGAACCGTCGCCTCAAGACTACTCCTATTCTAATCCAGCTCGACTTCCAGGTTCGGAATCGCTTTCTGAAGTGCAGCAATTCCTTCGGGAGTTACCTGCGTGTTAAAGAGCTCAAAGGTCTCAAGATTTGAGAGGCCATAAAGATGCTTCAGTCCCTCATCCGTGATACTTGCATACTCGATTTGTAACCTTCGCAAAGACTTCAGTTGCCCAACGTGCGCTAATGCCGCGTCTGTCAGCGCATAACTATTCAGCGTCAAGAACTCGAGGTCTCCCAGGGCCGCCAAGTGCTGTAACCCAGCGTCCGAAATTGACGTGTTGCTAATATGCACGACCTGCACTCGGTCAAATGCCGACAGACTTGCAAGCACCGCATCGTCTACAAGGGGACTGTCAAATTCCACCCACACTACATCGCAAAAAGAGTCGACTCCTACCGTGTCAATCATCCACTCAGGTAACGCAGGGACAGCGGACATGTCAAAATCGTCAAATGCTTTTCTATGATAATCGTACATTACCAGTGCATGCACAGCCTTGCAGGAGGCCACGGAACGCGCCTGCTGCTGCCTCTCCAAGGCGAAGGATCCCAAAAGTGAAACTGCACATGCGAGCGATGCGACTTTGAGTATGCCGAGTTCTCCCATTGATTCCCCTTATGAAAGAAAGTTGCGAGTCGAATTCAGAATCAAGACGAATGCTGATCAGGACAAGTCCGTGGGTACCGGGATCCGATTCAGCAGGTTGCACAGTACTCCCATATCCACTTCTCTACATGAGGCCAATGACTCGACATACTCTTTCGTCACTTCCTCAATTCGCCCGGCCGGATTAACCAGCCTACCGGGGTAAAGAGTACAACCACTTTCAGAGTGCTCGAAGTCCGGAAGAGGTTCGCCTTCACAAGTGACATCGGTGTAGCGATATGTGATGTGAATCACGGTAAAGAACTTTGTTGGATCCCTACTATCGCCTTCTGACACCGACTCATGAAAACACCGATTAGCAGTGATAAGGACTCGGCAGGTTGCAGAGCACTCTTTGCATTCGACGGTGAATGGATGGAGGAAGTTTCAAAACCCAGTTTGGTTCATGTGATGGCGCGTCAGTTGCATGAGTGTGGGCATGAAAGGAGGCATTCTCATGCTCATTACCCTGTATGG
>JANNSB010000192.1:0-3592 GCA_031402175.1 Planctomycetaceae bacterium | reverse complement strand
GCGGATGAGAAGATCGCCGCTCTGCAAGGTGCCGGCGTCGAGGTGGCCGCCAGCCCCGCCGACATGGGACAGGCCCTGCAAAGGGCGATTGCCGCGGCCAAGCGATGACGTTGGCACCTTCCGACAATGGTGGCTCGCCTCACGGTGCAGCGCCACCGTTGTCGGCCTGGATCGGGCACATCGCGCTGGCTCTGCTCGTACTCGCCGTCTTTGGCCAGACCGTCACGTTCGACTTCGTTTCCTACGACGATCCCGGCTATGTGGTCGATCGGGAGCGAATTCACGATGGTCTGACGCTCGACAACATCCGCTGGGCCTTCACGACGCTGTCGAAGGCCAACTACCATCCGCTGACCTGGCTGTCGTACATGGCCGATGTGAACCTCTTCGGTCTCGAACCAGGCGGGTTCCATTTGACGAATGTGCTGCTGCACCTCGCGAACACGCTGTTGCTCTTCGAACTGCACGCGCGGATGACGGGGGACCGCTGGCGGTCGTTTCTGGTGAGCGCGCTGTTCGGCATTCATCCGCTGCACGTCGAATCCGTCGCGTGGATCTCGGAGCGCAAGGATGTGCTCAGCACGCTGTTCTGTCTGGCGGCGATCGCGGCCTACGTCCGCTGGGTGCGGCTGCCGAAACGATCGACGTGGATTTGGCTGCACGTCTGGATGCTGCTGAGTCTATTGGCGAAACAGACGATGGTGACGCTGCCGTGCGTGTTGATGCTGCTCGATGTCTGGCCGCTGCGGCGCGCGAATCATACGTTTCTGCATTCGCTGCGCGAGAAGTGGTCGCTGTTCCTGATGTCACTGGTTTTCTCCATCGCCATCGTGAACGCGCAGGTGCAAAGTGATGCCGTCATCGCGACCGATAGTATCTCGATGTCTGTTCGCTTCGGGAATGCCGCGGTCAGTTACGCCACCTACCTGCGGCGCATGTTCTGGCCGATGGATCTGGCGTTCTTCTATCCGCATCCGCGAGAAACGCTCGATGGCAACATCGTCGCCTTTTCGGCGGCGGTGTTGTTGGTCATGACGCTGGCCTGCTGGATCTTTCGCAAGCGAAATCCGGCGATGCTGGTGGGGTGGCTCTGGTATCTGGGTACGCTGTTTCCCATGATCGGCATCATTCAAGTGGGGGCGCAGGCGCATGCCGATCGTTACACGTATGTGCCGCTGATCGGCCTGTTCATCGCGCTCGCCTGGAGCATTCCCGAGGCCTGGCTGATCCATCAGGCATCCCGGCGATTGCTGGTCGGCACCTGTGGCATTGCGCTCGTCGCGTTGACTTTTCAAGCCTATCGGCAGACGGCGACTTGGCGCGACACATACACGATGACAGAGCACGCCCTGGTGCTGAATCCACGTAACGATATCGCTCATTCACAGCTCGGATACCAACTGCGGATGGATGAAAGACACGACGAAGCGAAGTATCACTTCGAGCGGGCCATCGAGATCAATCCCACGAAACGCATGGAGTGCTATTACAACCTCGGGATGACCTGGCTTGAACGCCGTCGTCCCGCGGAAGCCGCGGGAGTGTTCCGAACGGCCGTTCAATTCGACGCCGACTATCTCGCGAACCGCCGAGGGCTGATCACCGCACTCCTGACATTGAATGAACTCGACGAGGCCGAACACGAGTTGGCCGCGACCCTCGACCGATTCCCGCGATCGGCCGCCGTCTGGTATCTCAAAGGCCAATGGCACCTGCTGCGGGATGATGCCCCCGGCGCACGCGCGGCCTTCGAGCGGACGTTGGAGTTGAAGCCGGACCATGAAGAGGCTCAGGTGGAGTTGCAACTGTTGCAGATCGAACCACCCGCAGGGTGATGCGGCGTCACGCTTCATTCGTCGCTCTGGCTTGGCGCGAGGATCGTCGCTGGGGAAGATCATAAGCGGCGCAGGTTCATGCGACTCGTCTCTGGTCTCTCAACTCTCATCCCTCCACCGCGATGCCTCACACTCGTCGAGAAGTCCTGCACCTGATCGGCGCATCGGCCGTCGGGGGATTGACGCCGGGTCTGGCAATGGCTGACGATCAGGTGCAGCCGCGAATCAAGATCGGGCAGATCGGCGTCGGTCACGCTCATGCCTCGAAACTGTCTGCCTATCGCGAGTCGCCCGACTACGAGGTCGTCGGCATCGTGGAACCTGATGTCGAACTGCGAGCGCGAGCCGAGTCGCAGGCTCCGTTTCGCGACGTGCCGTGGCTGACGCAGCAACAACTCCTCAATACTCCCGGCCTGCAGGTGGTTCTGGTGGAAACCGAAGTGAAGGATTCACTCGACGCGGCCGAGGCTTGCATCGCGGCCGGCATGCATGTGCATCTCGACAAGCCCGCGGGCGAGTCGCTGCCTCACTACGAGCGCATTCTGGCCGAGGCCGAGCGGCAGGGGCTGCTCGTGCAGATGGGTTACATGTACCGCTACAACCCCGGCATCCTTTTGCTGCGAGAGTTTCTCGCGCGAGGTTGGCTGGGGGACGTGTTCGAGATCGACACGGTGATGAGCAAAGTCGTCAACCCCGCCAGCCGGCGCGAGCTGGCCGAGTATCCCGGCGGCATCATGTTCGAACTCGGCTGCCACATCATCGATCTCGTCGTCGGCGTACTCGGCCGGCCCGACAAGGTGACGCCGTTCGCCCGGCATACCGCCATGATCGACGACGGCCTGCTGGACAACATGCTGGCGGTGTTCGAGTACCCCTCAGCGACCGCGACGGTGCGCACGACAGCCTTGGAGGTCGAAGGTTTTGCCCGCAGACACATCACGGTGTGCGGAACGGAAGGGACGTTCCACATTCAGCCCCTCGACAACCCATCGGCACGCGTTGCATTGTCGATGGAACGGGATGGTTACACGAGTGGGTATCAGGAAGTGACGTTTCCTCCGTTCGTTCGCTACGTGGCCGACGCAGCAGACATGGCGCGGATCATTCGCGGAGAAAAGCAGAGCGACTTTTCGTACGCGCACGACATCGCGGTGCAGGCGTCGACGCTGGCCGCATGCGGACTTTGACTTGAAAAGCGTCGCCCCTTCGGGGCAAACCGGAAGTGAGCGACATTCATTTCGCCGCCGATCCGCCCGCCACTGCAGCTGGCCCAGGACGCTCGGATGGCGATGGGAGCCAAGCTGCCGCACAGACAGGAATGTCTGTGCCACGTGGAGGCACATCACGTCGCCCGTTGCCACGTCGTGCGGAAGCGGCCGCGGAGGGCGTCGCAGAGGGCGACGAGCGTGGTGAAGTTCATGCTGAGGAACATCCACGGGATGCCGAGAGGTCGCGAGCGACGCCCCAGCCGTTGGCACAGCCAGCCCGTCAGTCCTGCCATGTAGACGGCGACATGCCCGACCAACAGCCATCGATAGAACGGCTGATCCAACAAGCAAAGGTGCACTACCAACACGCCGACGAGCAGCAGCGGTGAGATGAGTCTGAGCAGCTTGTGCGAGACGAACTGCCACCAGATCGGGTTCCGCCAGGGCAGCAGCCAGTGGGGAAAGAGCCACGCGAGTTGAGCGGCTCCGGCGATCGTGCGACGTTTGCGAATGGCTTCCTGCGTGGCAGTGCGACTCGGTTCATCCCAG
>JANNSB010000191.1:0-5050 GCA_031402175.1 Planctomycetaceae bacterium | reverse complement strand
CCTTAAACATGAGCGAATCAGCCAGTGAGCCTTCATCCTGAATGCCCTCCCGCTGGTTGAGCGGTACCAGATACCAGCGGAACTGATATCCCTCGACGCGAACTTCGCAATCACGCCGGAAGAGTTGATAATTGATGCGCTCGGCGGCAGAGAGCGTGGCTGGATCAATCGCATCGAGCAGCCGCAACAATTCGACGTTCGCCTGATGCGACCGTTCGAGTGCCTCGAAGCTGCGATCGGGCCATTTGCGATGAAACCGCCGATCCCCCAGTACAGAGGCCCAGGTCGGGCTTTCTTGCATCTCGCGTTCCCACCCGGCGTCGATGAGTGCATGCAGTCGCTGCTCGGGGGAATTATCAGCCATTGCGAGGCTCGTCAGGAGAAGTGAAAGAATGAGAACGACGATGTTCGAGAATCGCATGAACATTAGACCCAGTAAGTCATAGGAACATAACATGGCATTGTTTCAGCCAACTTCAAAACCCGCGCGCTGTTCGCGCGGCAGCATGGCATTCGCTTCGGCGTCATCGGGAAACGTCTCGCTGACCGGATCCCACGCAAGCGGGCGGCCGAGTCGCAGCGCGATGTTCCCCAAATGGCAGGTAGTTGCGCTGGAGTGCTGGCTGTCGATGTCCGACAACGGAAGCCGGCGTTCCCGTACGCAGTCGAAGAAGTTCCCCATGTGATTGACGATCGCATCCAGTTTGCCGGTCCGCTCAGGTCGTGACAGATTGTCGAAGTCGTACAAAGTAAACGATTCTCGCGGTAACGGACTCGCGGCCAGATTGTCAATCGGTGTGCCTGCCACAGTGCCGCGATTCACGAAGATGCGGCCATCGGTTCCGGTGAACATCACGCCATTGCGACCGGTGTCGGCGATGGTGAGTTCGACCCCGTTCGCGAACTGGTAGCGCAGAAAGAAGTCCATCGGCACATTGTACCCATCGACAACGCTAGGATAGGTCGCCGTGCCTTCGACACGAATCGGCGATTCGCCAATGCCCCATTGAGCGATGTCCACATGATGCGCGCCCCAGTCCGTGAGTTGCCCTCCAGAGTATTCTTGCCACCAGCGAAATGTGTAATGGCAACGTTCCTCGATGTAGGGCACATCGGGGGTCTGCCCCTGCCAGAGATTCCAGTTGAGGTGCCTCGGTGGTGCGGAAAATGGAAACGGCCCACCGGTTTCATTCTTACCCAGTACGACTTCGACTTGCCTAAGTTCGCCAATCCGTCCTTGACGGACGAGTTCCACGGCCATTCGAAAGTTGTGATCGCTCCGCTGCCAGGAGCCGACCTGCACAATGCGCCCGGTCTCCTGTGCCACGGCTCGCATCCGCTTCCCTTCGTTGATCGTCAGGCTCAGGGGTTTCTCGACGTACACATCCTTGCCCGCCCGGCAGGCATCGATGAGCATCTTGGCGTGCCAGTGGTCGGGAGTGCCGATCAAGACCACATCGACATCAGGACGCGCCAACAGCTCCTGATAGTCCTCGAATATCGACGCCGTGCTGCCGAACGAAGCCCGTGCCTGCTCGCGTACATGGCGGTCGACATCACACAAGGCCAAGACTTGACCGTATTGTCTGGCCTTCTCGGTGATCACCGACCCCTGATATCGCAGGCCGATCGCGCCGATGCCGAGTTCTTCGTTTGCGGACCGGGGTGGATCATCAGCATGCCCTACTCCGTCGAGGAATAGACTCGAAGCCATCCCGGCAACGGCGGAACCAATCACGCCCCTGCGAGTCAGCTTCGGTGATTGCATGCGATGTCTCCCCTGCGCGGCGACTCAAGCCGATCGCCATGTTGCCCCTTATGGGACCGTGCCACGGGGGAGGCGTCAAGTCGAGAGTCCGGAAGTAGCGCTCGCAGCAATGTTCATCGAACGAAACGGCGACTAACGATTCAGGCTCTGCGTGAATCGTCGAAACGACTCGTTGACTGAGTCGAGATCGCCAAAGGCAGCCTCGAATCTCTCGACGGCAACCGAGCCTTCCAGGCTCTGTTCGGGAGGCAGGGCCGCTTGTTCCTGCAGGTAGTCGACGAAATCGGCGCGCTGAGTCTCGATCAGGAAGAACGTCAACGCCCAGGCGAGGCTATAGGCGTCAACGGGATCCTGCAGGAAGAGTTCATCCCCGCTCACAAGGGCTCCCAGCAGTTCGGGATCCTGCCTCGCAAACATGCTTTGCATGTACCAGACGAAACGGTCGCGATTCATGCGCTGTTGACGAGTCGAACTGTTCGAGGCGAGGCCGGCATCACCTTCGAACTGCATGGCGAGTCCTTCCACGATCCAACGTGAATTGTCGCCGATACGGCGGTGCAGCCCGGTGTTAAAGCCGAACTGATGCACCGCCTCGTGTGCGAGCGTCTGCAGGAGATCGACATCTTCGATGCTGGCATACGAGCTCGTCGAGAATTGCAGACTTGTCGGTTCAGACAATTGCGACACTTCGGGAGGCACGAACATCAGGATGCGATTCGACGCAGCGTGGTAGTAGCCCTTCATGGTGGAGGAGACCGGAACTCCTTGCGACTCCGCGACAATCGCGAACTCATCGAACGTGGGATACACCACCGTAACGAATGGCATCTCCGTACGGCTGACGTCGAAATCCCGCCGCCGGAAGTAGTCCTGATAAACGCTCCAAGTTTCATGATGCAGTTCCGCAAGATCGCGCGACATGCCGCTCGGCGCGACCACAATGCTGTTGCCGGCTGATTCAACCTGCAGGCTGCGAAACTCGGCGCGAAGTTGTCGGACCAGTTCGCTCGTGCTCATCGGGCGGAAGCGAGGCGAGACTTGTCGAAACGCCGTCACGTCCGATAGCGAGACTTGCACGATGCTGCCGTCCAATTGGAGCAGAGCACATACGTCGGAGTTATGCCAAATCGAAGTGCCCCGATAGGCCTGCTCGCTGGTCGATAACTCCACCAGACTGGGGGTTTCCGCGAGGCCCACATTGGGTAGCAACGCGATCCCGCAGAGGGCGACAATCATTGACGACCAATGCAAACGGTGGCCAAGGAATCGCTGAAACATCATCAATCCTCGCTGACGGTGGACACAGTGACCTATCCACACTGTGCCACATGATTTGCGCGAAGCTGGGTGTTTGGGGTCCGCGAATCGAGAATCGCGAGCGTTTCGACCGATGCGACCCCCATTGGTTGTGGAATCACTTTGGTCCGCGTATAGTCCGCAATGCGTTGGCCGACAATGTCCAGCCAACGGATCATCAGTGTTCATCGAGGTTTAGAGTGCGTTTCTCACTCATCGATCGTATCACCGAACTGGAGCCTGGAGTCCGTATTCAGGCCGTCAAGAACGTCTCGCTGGCTGAGGAATATCTGGCGGACCATTTTCCGGGATTCCCGATCCTGCCCGGCGTCTTTCTGGTGGAAGCTCTGGTGCAATCGGGTGGCTGGCTGATGCGGCACACCGAAGACTTCCGCTACGCCTACATCCTCCTGAAAGAGGCCAAGGCGGTGCGGTTCAATAACTTCGTCGCGCCCGGCAAGACCCTCCACGTCACCTGCGAGGTCTCGAAGCGCGACGAACGCACTTACACATTCAAGGGTTCGGGAACGGTCGACGGACAGTCGGCCATCAGCGCCAAAATCACTTTGGAGCAGATGAATCTCGCGGAAAAGAATCCCTCGCTCGCCCGATCCGACGATCGCTGCACCGAGAAGATGCGGGAACTGTTTTCAGCTCTCTGGACTCCGCCGGCCTGAATCCAATTCATCGACACTACCTACTGGACTACAAGGAATCTGGGATATGCAGTTAAAGGACAAGGTCGCGCTCGTCACAGGCGGCAGTCGCGGCATCGGCCGGGCGATTGTCGAGTCACTGGCACGCGAAGGGGCCAAGGTGGCGTTCGTGTATCGCTCGAATCAGGCGGCCGCAGACGCCTTGGTCGCTGAACTCGGTTGTGGAGAGGTTGTCGCGATTCAATGCGATGTGGCCGACAAGCCCCAGTGCGATGCGGCCGTCGCGCAGGTGCTGGAGAAGTGGGGTCGGCTGGACATTCTCGTCAACAACGCCGGCATTGTTCGCGACAAACTGCTGGCGGCGATGGATCCCGAGGATTGGCATGTCGTCATCGATACCAACCTCAACAGTGCCTTCAACTTCTGTCATGCCGTCATGCGGCCGATGATGTCGCAGCGTTCCGGCCGCATCATCAACATGTCGAGCGTTTCCGCCGAGTTCGGAAATCAGGGGCAGTCGAACTACGCCGCCAGCAAAGGGGGGCTGCAAGGCTTTACCCGCTGTCTGGCGACTGAAGTGGGCCGCCGTGGCATCACGGTGAATGCGATCGCTCCCGGCTTCATTGAGACCGATATGACCGCAGCGATCCGCAACGCCGCCGAAGATAAGATCAAGCAGCAGATACCTTTGCGAAAACTGGGAAAACCGGCAGACATCGCGGCTGCCGTGTTGTTTCTCGCTGGCGATGGAGCCAGTTACATCACGGGTCATATTCTGACGGTCGACGGCGGCTTGACGCTGGGAGGCGTCTGACTGGCAGGAACTGCGTGTTAACGGCGATGGGATTCACGATTTCCCCCCGGCAAGTTACGATCTAACCCGCCGAGATGCCGACAAATCTATGACTGGAACCAGTTTGCGATTCCCCCGAATACCTTGAGCGCTCGACGATCGCCGTCACCAGGGGTCAACATCAGGTGCCGTGATCGGTCGATTCACAATGAACTGACGAGGAGTTTTGAAAATGAGTGACAGTGAGATCTTCGAGAAAGTCCGTGAAACCCTGGTGGAAGCCCTGGGCGTCGATGACGACGAAGTCAGCAAGGATTCGACCCTGATCGGCGATCTCGGAGCCGAATCGATCGATTTCCTCGACATCGTGTTCCGTCTCGAAAAGTCCTTCGACATCAAGATTCCGCGCGGCGAACTCTTCCCCGAGAACATCGCCCAGGCCGATTCGGGCATGATTGTCGACGGCAAGGTCACTCCCTCCGGTATCGAGGAGCTCAAGACCAAAATGCCACACGCCAACGTCGCCGCCTTCGCGTC
>JANNSB010000190.1:0-6294 GCA_031402175.1 Planctomycetaceae bacterium | reverse complement strand
CTTCCCGACCCGGTTTCCGCGCTCGACCAGCGACACTCCCTATTCGCAGTTCAAGATGGAATACCTGACCGCGCTCAGCGACAAGATCACCTGGCTTTTCGTGCCGCGCGAAACCGGGGCTCAGATCGGCTGGGCGACGTGATTGGACCCACACCGGAGAAGAGCCGTTGACTCGATCGTTCTCGATCTGCGCACTTCGCTGGTTAACGCTCACCGGCACAAGTCTGACGGGCTTGCTGAGCGGCTGTGTTCAATACGTGGCTTTCCCCGTCACTTCGTACGCGATCAAGCCCGACTTCGAAGAACAGACCGGCAGGTCGGTGCTGGAAGACGATCCCGTTGTGACTGTGGTCTGTCGGACTTCGTCGAGAATTCAGGCCGACCATCCGAACATCCACACCGACGTGATGCGCTATGTCAGCAATTCGATGGCGATGAACAACATCTCCATGACCGAGCCGTCGGTCATTCAGTCGTGGATCGATCAGCATCCCGACTACGACGAGGTGTCCGAGATCGGCCAGTTCTTCGAGGCCGACTATGTGATCGAAATCCACATCGAAGGCTTCGGTCTCTACGAGGAGAACAGCGTCGAACTGCTGCGAGGCCGCACCGAAGCCTACGTGACCGTGTACGAGATGCTGGATGACGGCTCCGGCGACCGCATCTACGAAACCGAAATCGATTTTGCCTTCCCGACCCGGTTTCCGCGCTCGACCAGCGACACTCCCTATTCGCAGTTCAAGATGGAATACCTGACCGCGCTCAGCGACAAGATCACCTGGCTTTTCGTTCCGCGGGAAACCGGATCCCGGAATCATTGTGCGATGTGATTCATCCTTTGGAGATCGGCAGCCACGGTCGGATGCAATCCAGCGTGCGCTCGGTGGCTCCCTGCTGACTGAGCACGAATTCCCGGCCCCGCTCTCCCCGCCGGCGCCGCAAGTCGGTGTCCGCCATCAAAGCGTCGGCGAGTGCTTCGAGTTGCTGCTCGTCGCCCGCGATCTGCAGCGCATCGGCCCGCACCAGGGCTTCGACGATCTGCCGAAAGTTCGCGGTGTTTGGACCGACAATCGTGGAGACACCGTAGGCGGCCGGCTCGATCATGTTCTGCCCGCCGCGTGAAGTCAGACTGCCTCCCACAAACGCCAGATCCGCGAGACCCCACGCCGTCGACAGCTCTCCCAGCGTGTTGAGCAACAGCACCGGTCGCGGGTCTGTTTCCGATGAGGATGATGATGCAGGCAGCACGTTTCCGGTCGCGCGTTCCCAGACGGCAAACCCTCGCTCCCGAATCAGTCTGCTGACTTCTTCGAACCGCTCGGCATGCCTGGGGACCAACATCAGTCGCCAGTTCGGATGTTTCCTCGCGAGCCGGCGGTAGATTCCCAGGATGATGTCTTCCTCCGGGGCATGCGTGCTGCCGGCCAGCCAGAGCAACTCACCTGACTGCATCGGCATCTGAGAAGACATCGCCTTCACGGGCGGCGATTCGCGATCGCAGCGCACGCCGTCGAACTTGAGCGAACCGGTGACCACGATGTTGTTCCCATCTGCTCCGAGCGCCGTGAAGCGATCGCGGTACTCGTCGTTCTGCACGCACAGCATCCGCAGACTGCGCAGCGCGGGAGTGAGCACCGGTTTCAGCCAGCGATAGCCGAGGTAGCTGCGCTCACTGAGCCGGCCATTCACCAGCACGACCGGAACGCTCATCCGGTTCGCCAGCCGCAACAGGTTGGGCCAGAGTTCCAGTTCGACCAACACGATCAGGTCGGGGCGCACGCGCTGCAGTGCAGTCCGCATGCTCCAGGTGAAGTCCCACGGACAGTAACTCACCTGGCACTGCGGATATCGCTTCGTCGCGACGTCCCAGCCCGTGGATGTCGTCGTCGTGATAAGAATCCGCGTCCCAGGCGAGGCAGCTTCCAGCGCCTGAACGAGCGGCTCAATCAGCAGCACTTCCCCGACGCTGACCGCATGGATCCAGATCAGCGGTTCCTTCGCGTCCCGTCTCGGCAGCCTGCCCCAGAGTTTCTCACTCCAGCCGGCGCGGTACTTGCCGTGCTTCAGACGCCGATAGATCAGCAGCGGCGAGAAAACGAGCAGGGCCAGCAGGTACGCAAGGTTGATGGCCAATCCGATCACTGCACATCCTTGCATCAGGCCGGTCGAGTCAGCCTTGGTCGGTGGAGTCGCCGACGTTCGTCCAGTCGTACTTGTTGCCGGGGAACTTCACGTCCTGCAATTGAATGAGTTCATCACCGAGTTCGATGATGCGATAGCTGCGTTCGCGCCCGAAGTCGCTCACCACCCGGTCGACCGATTCAACGGGCTGGCCGCTCACGACGCTGTAGGTCAAGACGCCGTCGCGCACGAACCAGGTCAGCTCCATCGTCATTTCCTCGCCGTAGATCAGCGAGGCAAAGAAATCGAGTTCGATGTGCATGCTGGCGGTGCCGTCAGCCTTGACCTCGATCGTGCGAATCCCGTGGTCTTCGAGTTGCCACGTCCCCAGAAACCCCTGCTCCATCTGCTCGTCGGCTGACGGAACCGGTTCAACCACGGCAGTCATTTCCGCGGAATCGACGATTGGCTCGGTCGAAGACTGAACGGTGATCGACGTGTCGGCGGCTGGTTTAACAGGCACGTCGGTGCTCGCCTGACTGAAGTCCATGCAGCCGACTAAACCGCAGGTCGCCCAACCGACGACTGCCACAAGACACAACCTGCGAACGAAAGACTGCATGCCGACACTCCTCGAATTCACCGGGATCAGAATCGTGATTGCCATTCGATTCCGCAAGACCATTGACCTTTCGGCGTTTCTCGGCGCGGAACATCACGCCGGATCTGACGACTTTTCGCATCAGCGAACGCCAATCGATTCACATGTGCGAATGCCTCTTGCAAGTGATGCCGCAGACGGCAGATACGTCTGTCTCAGGCTGATGCGATCGGCAAGTGAATTTCAGCCGGTGCCGGAGGAGCCGGCGAAAACCGGCGTGCATTCTGCGGTGGAAGGACGGCGATCGCGTACTCGTGAAGCTGGTCGGCCGTCTCGAAAAACAGGTCGTACACCCCGTCGTCATCATATTCGCAGTTGTCGGTCGAATAATCGCGACAGATCTGCGGCCGGGTGTCGTAGATGCCGCAGCGCATGTCTTCCTGCAGATGGTCGCAGACGTTGTGCACCATCAGATACCAGGCACCCTCCTCGACAAAAACATTCACATTGCCGTGAATCATGTACCACCGCAGATGGTCGAACTCCGACGGTTCGGTCGGGGCGTCGATCTGTAAGGCGAAGTACTTGCAGCACCGGGCGGTGCAGTAACTGCACAGGCACTCGCCCGCGGGCAGGTCTTTGCGTTTCATCCGTGGGAGGGTGGCGGACATACGATCGTCGCTCGCTGATTGAAGAAGTATTGCGATCCGTCTCGTCGATGGCGGGATTCTAGGCAACTCGTGAGATAATCGGAATCAACGCCCCCCCGCGCCATTCGTGGCCGCTTTCGGAGCCACGACGATCAACAGCACGAACCTGACGCTGTTCTTCAGCAGCCTGACGATCATCGGGCCGTGATGTGCGTGGTGTTGGGAACCACCTGGCATCACGAAGAAGAAGAAGGAGGGCGACAACGTCGCGTCACGCACGTGCCGGCTCGATTGTCCCGCATGCGCAACCCGACAGCAGCTCGCATGAGAGTCTCCTGTTCCCTCCACTGGGGAGCACAAAGCGCACTTATCCCCAGATGTGCGGCATGAGCAGAAGGAATCGGAACAGCGAGTGCGGTCGAATCGTCGTCGGCCATAGGCAGTCTCTCCACCCTTACGGTCGCGGTTGCGCAGCTCTCCCCGACGGAAAGCGTCAGTCCGCCGAACGCACCCGACCGTCCTCCCGTCTCGGGCTGATGCTTGACCCGCCTGCGGTGCGAATACATGGGCGAGTCTGGCCACCACTCGCACTGGCGGACAAGCCGTCCAGTGGCACACTTTTCAGGTCAACTCACCCGTGGCACCAGGCGGTGCCCTTACAGGGCGAGCAGATCGAACCGCTGCGTGCACCAGGGAGGGCCGATTGCAACGTCGAGCCGGGCGCCATGTCCACATCGCGCAGCAGGGTGGACATGAATGACGTCTCTCTTGCATGCCGCATGCCTGCCCTGCTGCGCGATGCAGGCATGGCACACGTTGGAGAATCATCATGCGACATGGGTGGTCGCATGCCACCCCGCCGCGGGGATGGGCCTCAATGTCGGAGTCTTCTGTCGCCCTCACGGGGCTTCGCTGGTTGTGTGTTCGCGAACCCAGGGCTGTTTGCCCTGGGTTATTGTCTGTCGCCCCTGCCGGGGCTGCGACGAGTTGGCTGTGGCGCTCGTGACGTTGTCCACTGTGTCCGACCATCATGGCCCCAGCACGCGTGAGCCAGAGTCGACGTCCAAAAGGGCTGGGGCCATCAACGCCGAAACCATTATCCAGCTCACGCCCCAGCTACCCTGCCGCTTGCTCAATTCGTTGCCTTCGAGAAAACGGTATCGATGTCTAGAGGGTAGAAAACGATTCTAAGTTCACCTGTACGCTCCATTCTGGCTTCACCCACCTCTTCGTTCTCCTGGGTCAGCATGACGACGTGGGCCTCGGGATCAATTCGATACTCGTATTCCGAGCGAAGGCCTCCACTACCAACAAATACTCCCCTCATGCTGCCTTGGGCCTCCTCGCCGAAAGACGCCTCGAATCGCGAGAAGTCTCCTGCGCCGGGCGCGACCCAGAGCCCGAGCAACTCCTCGAGTTGAATCTCCATCGTTTCGGCAACTACTGTATTCGCGGATGCTGGCGCAGATCCCGGGGAGGTCGCGTTTCTGCCGATAAACTCCTCGACTGATGCGCTCAACTGCTGCACATGATGATTCTTGGGGAACTGCTCGATTGAGACCGCCTCACCACCAGCGGGAGTGATCAGTGCGACTAGGACTTCGTCGCTTGTATCGAATGGAATCGAGCGCACCATTCCATTTAAGAAGGCTACCAGATAGCCGCCGGACGACCTTCGCAAGGCTGGCACGCGAGTTCCGGGCGTGTACACCAAGTCTACTGGCTTTGTCCACGGGACGGACTGTTCCGACTCAAAAAGCAGCGCCGTTGAATCCCATCCGTCTGGAACATTTGAGGCAGTCAAGATCTCATTTCCCGCGCCCTCGAAAAGCGTTCCTGGACCAGTGAGTAGTTGATAAACCGTTTCACCTTCTTCCGTAATGGCTGGGTGACGAAGACTATTTGGCATCTCCTTGAGCAACTCTATGTTGTGGGCACTATCTCACGGCTCGTCGAGGTGGAACTTCATGTACAAATGCGCTTCATCAATGAATGGGAGCAATCTGACCCTCCAGCTCAACAGCGGCTTCCCGTTTTCGTCACGAATGTCGTCCACGCTTGTCAGGTGAGCTTCTTGATACTGGATGATGCCAAGCGATACCACCCAGAGGTTGCCCGCAGATTTGTTGGTGCTTTTGTAGGTTGAATACCAGTTGAAACCGATCACACTTCCGATTGCGATCACCGTGAGCACTACGGCACCGACAACCCAACGGAGCCGACGACTCCCAGCGAAGGGCACGTCACTACGTTTTTTCGGAGTGGACGCATGCGGACCTTGCGGTACAGTGGGTGGCGAACTTTGCTGTGGGACGACGATCAGCGTTCCACAGGTACACTTTGCATTTTTTCCTGCGCGTTCGCTCGGTGCCTTTAGGTTCTTTCCACACTTTGGGCATGCGAAACGGATGGGTTCGGGCATGACGGACACCTTTGGGCCGACCGGTCGGACGGGCCGATAAAGTAGATGTCCCGGGCCCCCCTTTCCGCGATTGGAGTGGGACGAATCAACGGATGGTGATACTAACATGCCGATGATTCGCGGGGAAGAGGGCGACGATGTGGCTGGGGCGCTCGTGACGCTGTCCACTGTGTCCGACCATCATGGCGCTCACTCCACGCCCCAGTCACACCGCCGGCTACCCGCACACAATCTCTACCCTCACCGTCGCGTTTGTGCGTGTTAGCAGGTAGTAGATCCCGATTGCCGGATGCGACTGCGAGCGAGTTGTAAGTCGTCCGACGCTTGCACGATTGGGCAAGCCATCGCTGGCACCCGGCGCGTTCTACGAGGCGTTCGAACCGGAGCGCGCCCGCGCCCTGGTTCGCCGCGTCGAGTTCCGCCACACGCCGAAGCACGGCAGTTGGCTGAACATCGCCGAGAACGAATTGAGTTCGCTGACGCGCCAATGCGTCTCG
>JANNSB010000189.1:0-2625 GCA_031402175.1 Planctomycetaceae bacterium | reverse complement strand
GGATTCTCAGGATTGGTCGAGCTGATTGGCACGTTGTGCCAATGGGAAGAGCACCTCGGAAAAGGCTTCTCCCATGATTACTCGACAACCCTCTCGCCTCACGCCGAAGAACGACCACGTCGCCATGATCATCGTGGTCTTGCGCGTCAGCGACCCCAATGCAGCCGACAAGTCGGCCGGGCATTGCAGCAAGCAAGATATCAGATCATTGGACGATCAAAAGCGCCTATCGGAGGAATGGATCGATTCCAATATCGACTGCCAGTACGAGACGACGTTCATCTACGGCACGGGAAGCGGCGAATACCTTGACCGAGAGGAGGTCCTGCAACTCGAGCAACTCGTCGCTACGGGTAGATATGACCTGATACTGACGGAAGACCTGGGACGGATCATGCGCAGGTTTGCTTCATTCATTTTCTGTGAAGCGAGCCTCGACTCCAAGACCCGCGTCGTCGCCATCAATGACCGCGTCGATACGTTTCAAGAAGGATGGCAAGAAAGTGCGATTTTCGCCGCCATGCACCACGAACGATCGAATCGTGACAACTCCAGCCGCGTCAAGCGTACCCTGCGTAACCGCTTCATGTTGGACGAGGCGGAGCAGCTGCCGATCTTCGGACAGATTAGACCCGAAGGCGCGAGGTCCATGGCGGATTGGTACAAGGACCCGGCAGCCGAGGCGATCTACCAGAAGTGGTTCCAGTTGCTCGACGACGGCGCTACATTCGGGGAGGTAGCCGATTGGCTGAACGCGAACAACGTCCCGGTGGGACCGTACTGCCGTCTCCAGACGTGGGATGCCCAGATGGTGGCGCGAATCACCTACAACCCGTTCCTCAAGGGGTTGAGGACGCACAACAAAACCATCTCCGTTCGCAACAGCCGCGGGAAGTACCGGCCCGAGAAGGCAGCGCCGGAACTATTGATGACCCGCGAGTTGCCACACCTGGCCTTCTTCGATGCGGACTACTATGACCGCATCGTCGCCCAGCTCCGCGCCAAGAATGCCCGTTACAGCCGTAAGTCCAAAGACAACGGGAAGGATATCCGCACCGGTATGCCTAGGAAACGGACCAGGTTCCCCGGCCAGATGGTTGACTGTGGCGAGTGTGGTCGCTCGTGCAACTACGGCGGAGAGGCCAGCGGTGATCGCCTGTTTTGCAGCGGTGCCATCGACTACAAGTGCTGGAACGCGGTTGGCCTGAGTGGGCCGCTCGTCACCGAGAAGGTGCTGGAGGCGATCCTGGCGGAAGTGGAATGCCTGCCCGAATGGGACGAGCGCATGTTGGCAACCATCCAGGAGGAGGCGCTCAAGCTGGACGCGGATCGCGAACGTCGCCTGCAGCAGCTTGCCGACGGCGAGCGCGAATGCCGTCGCAAGCGCGATCACCTGATCAAGTTCGTGTCCGAGGGGGATTTCAGCTCCGGCGTCCGCGAACTATTGGCGGAGACTGAACGATCGCTCGGGCAGATCTCTGTAGACCGGCAACGTCTCGAGAGGCAGCCGCGCCAAACGGTTGAAATCCCGCCGATGTGCGAACTGAAACGCCTTGCCCGCGAGGTGCTCACCGACATCGACAGGAATGATCCCGAGTTTCAGGCCCTCATGCGGCGCATGGTCCCGCGGCTGGTCGTGTTCCCCTATAAGCCGTGCGACGGCGGCCATATCGTGCCCCGCGTCCAGTTCCGTTGGACTCCAGCCGGATTGCTACCTGACCCGCGGCTGCGCGAGTTGTTGACGAACCTCACCGAAAAGGTGATCACGGTGGATCCGTATGTGCCACCAGACCGCGTCCTGGCGCTGCCCACTGTGCTGGCCAATCCAGACTTGAGCAAGCCTGAGCTCGAGGCGAGGTTCGGTATCGAGCAACACACGGTCAAACAGGCCCGAAAGCTGATCGCCGTCATGGCGGAGCTCGGCATCACCGATCCCTACATTCCGCTGGTCGAACCGCCCGACACCGGGTTCAGTCGGCACAAGCATGCCCGTTACCGTTTTGAGCCTCTGCCGCATGCCGGTGAGGTTTGAGATTTAGAGGCGCTGATGTCCAGGCCTCGGCTCCGTGGGAGCCGGGGCCTTTTTTTGTTCTTGAACATACAGAATCAGAGGAGTGAGTACATTACATTGCGACCAAGGCGTTCGGCGGTTGCCGAACATAACAATGATGACGTCCTGGGTCGCTTCATCCGGCTGCTGGCCAAGGCCATCGTGCGGCGGCTGCAACGCGATCAGCGGCGAGGTGAATCAGCGGCAGGGGACAAGACGACAGTCGACGAGCACTGTGAGAAAGACTGACCGCGATTTCAAAGACCGATCATCCATTTGCGCGGTCGCCCTATGGGGCGGCCGCGTTTGTTTTTTTCTTAGGTGTTCGAACTTGGCGCGTTGCGATTCGTCGCCACAGGCTATCTCAGTTCCTGAAGCACGTAGCGAGTTGGCGATGAATGCAGATTCCTGTCCTGGCAGAGGTCGCGCAGTCGGCTCCGGTGACATTCACCGAGGCAGGTTGAGAATTGCCAGCGTTATTCGCGGGACTCGTCAAACGACATGCATTTACGTAGTGTACCCAAAGATCTACCGACTACCGACGAGCAGGCCGCGTACTGCTGCGACATGCTCTC
>JANNSB010000188.1:0-2449 GCA_031402175.1 Planctomycetaceae bacterium | reverse complement strand
TCGGCGGACCCGAAGGCCCGGACGACGTCATGCCGTTTCTGGAGAACGTGCTGCGGGGCCGGAATGTTCCTCGGGAGCGCATGCTGGAAGTGGCCGAGCATTATCAGCATTTCGGCGGCGTGAGTCCGCTCAATCAACAGGTGCGGAAACTCATCGCGGCAGTCGAGCCGGTGCTAAGAACTCACACCATCGATCTCCCGATCTACTGGGGAAATCGCAACTGGCATCCGCTGCTGACCGACACGCTCCAGCAGATGACGGCCGACGGAATCCAACGAGCGGTCGCAGTCGTCCTCTCGGCTTACAGTTCCTATTCAAGTTGCAGGCAGTATCGCGAGAACATTGCCGGTGCGATCGAGGCGGCGGGAGATGATGCCCCCGCGATCGACAAGGTGCGGGTGTTCTTCAACCATCCCGACTTCATCGCGGCGAATGTCGATTGCGTGAACGCGGCTCTGAACAAGTTGACTCCCGCCGCTGGCGACAATGTGCACCTGGCGTTCACCGCGCACAGCATTCCGGCTTCAATGGCGAGTGGGTGCGATTACGTGAAGCAGCTTACCGAGACCTGCCGGCTGATTGCTGAGGCGGTGCAAGTTCCCGCGGATCGCTGGCGGCTCGTGTATCAAAGCCGCAGCGGCCGGCCCGAAGATCCGTGGCTGGAACCGGACATTGTCGATCACCTGCGAGACTTGCATTCGCAGGGCGTGACCGACGTCGTCGTGCATCCCGTCGGCTTCCTGTCAGACCACATCGAAGTGCTGTACGACCTCGATGACGCAGCGCAAGCCGCCTGCGGGGTGATGGGTCTCCACATGGTTCGCTCGGCAACAGTCGGCACACATTCGCGGTTCGTGACGATGCTGGCCAAGCTCATCCGCGAGCGAATCGACCCGACGTTCTTGAAGGAATCCATCGGCCAATACGGTCCCAACTGGGACGTGTGCCCTGCGGACTGCTGCCCCGCGCCACGCCGGCCTGCCGGGAGATGACGGCGAACATGTCAATTCGGATCCACGCATGCAACCGATTGTGGTGAACCGGTGATTCTCGAAAGAGTAAGGACATCGCCTGCTCTTAGCGCATCAAAGTCGATCATGACATCCGAGCCAGGCACAATGAGTGTGACTCCGTCGCCATAGGCCCTCCAAAGTGATTTCTCAGGCTCGACTTTCTGCAGCTCTGTAATCGCACGAGTTACGTCTAATACTGTTGCGGCGGGTACAAATGGTCCGAGTTCCCACGAAAACCGATCATCGGGCCACGCAGTCAGCCAGCGGGGCGGGTGCCATGTTGTCTCCCATTCTTGATGTGGACAGTGCGAATAAATCTCGTGTGGAAACAGAATCTGAACGAGCGCCAGAGGCCCACCGTTCATCAAATCGAAGCAAAGATTCCCGTACACAACATGATCTGGATAGCTCGGAGAATCGGCTGGACCTAGCGACCCCAGTATGTGGTCGCGGGTTGATTGCGCTGAGAAAGAGCCGATGATGCCACGAAGAACGAAATCGATCAGATCGATATGGATCATTCTTCGCTCCGCCTACTCAAACCCATGCCCAAAGTCCGCGTAGTGCACCTGCGTGTCGCCGGGGACGTTGGCGCGGTATTGGGCGACGAGGTCGGGCATCAGTCGGCGGATTTGCGTTTCGGTGTCGATCAGACATTCGCGGTCGAACGTCAACAGAATCACGACGAGTTCGTTGGGCGCGTTCAGCGATTTCATCACGTCGAACAATTCCTGTTGCGCGGCGTCGGCATCGAGCGTTTCGTCGGCTGTTACGGGCAGGCGGCGACTCAGCACTTCGTCACCGGCCGTAAGCGTGAAGAAGTTGCGATCGATCTTCAGTTCCCAGACATCGCAAAACTTGAGGATTTCGTGGTACGTCAGCAGATGTGCCACCGTGCGGCCTGATGACTGCTCGGCCATCGCGGCGAACTCCTGCCGAATCCGCTCCAGTTCCGATGGTGATTCGGAAACCGCCGGCTCGCGATGCGGATCGAGCACCGCATCCAACTGTTCGGGCGGAATCTGAAACAGCTTCGACAACATCTCCGACAGCACCTGCTGTTGAGACGCGGTGCGAGCCATGTCTTCCTGTAGAATCTGGTTCTGCAAACGTACCTGCTCAACATCGCCGGCCTGCTGTTCCGCCTGGGCCAGCCGCTGCGATTGTTCGGCCATGCCCAGATCGCGGTCGGCCTCGTGCCGTTGCGCGTCCATGTACTGCGCGAACATCACGATCAACAGCAGATCGAGCAGCGGGGTGAGCTGCAGCACGAACCGCTTCCGCTGGATCATGCGTGCACCTCCTGTTCCTGCTCCGAACGGATCGACAGTTCCCGCTTGGCGCGGGCAACCGTTTCCCGCACATGCTCGCGGTTCTCGGACAGTCGGCCGAACGTCGTCTCCACGCAACTATTCACGAACATCAGCAGCATGGCG
>JANNSB010000187.1:0-2976 GCA_031402175.1 Planctomycetaceae bacterium | reverse complement strand
TCGGCCGGCGAAGCGATCGCCTCCGACCGTTCGATGCGTCCGGCGGACGTCGAACAGTAGCGTCACTTGATTCATAACGATCATTCGCATTGATAAACGAAAGACGACAGATGCGACATCACACATTCAACTGGAACACATTGGCTCTGCTCGCCGCGATCAGCTGCGTGGGTGCCTGCTCTTTGCCGGCAGTCGGTGACGATCAGTCAGGTCTTCCTCCCGCGATCGACGTCAGCCGGCGGATCGATGAGATCTTCACCGCCGCTTGGAAAGGAGCAGGTGTTGAGCCCGCCGAACTGGCGGATGACGCCATGTTCCTGCGGCGGGCATCGCTCGATATCACCGGAACGATCCCGACGGTGAGCGAAGTCCGCGAGTTCCTGAATGATCCATCCCCCGACAAGCGGGCGCACGTCATCGAGGAAATGCTCTCGCGGCCCAGGCATGCGACGCATCTCTCGCAGGTGTGGCGGGCCGTGATGCTTCCACGCGGCACCGACGCCAACACCGGTGGTGTCTTCGAGAACTGGCTGCAGGAGCAGTTTCGCGAGCACAAGCGCTACGACGAACTCGTCCACGAACTGTTGACGGCGACAGGCTCGCTCGGCCAGCAGGATGCGGAACCGGTCTTGTACTACTACGCCCTGCAGGTGAAGCCCGAGGAACTGGCCTCCAGCGCGACACAGATCTTTCTGGGTGTGCAGATTCGCTGCGCCCAGTGCCACGATCATCCGTTCACCGACTGGAAGCAGGACGACTTCTGGGGCGTGGCCGCGTTCTTCGCCGAAGTCAGTCCTCCCGGCGGAGTCGATCAGGCGGGCATTCCCGGCAGCATCGACGATGTCTACAACAGCGAGGTGCGAAATCCCAAGACGAACGAAGAAGTGAGCCCCGCCTATCTTGATGCGACGGAATACGTCTCCGAAGTGGGCCTCACTCGCCGTCAGCAATTCGCTGATTGGGTGACATCGCCGGAGAATCCGTACTTTGCGAAGGCGACGGTCAATCGCGTCTGGGGCCTGCTATTCGGGCGCGGCCTCGTTGATCCTGTCGATGACCTCGGCGTGCACAATCCACCCAGCCAGGCGGAAGTCCTCGAACTTCTGGCCGATGACTTTATCGCCAGCGGATTCGACATCGATCGCACGCTGCAAATTCTGGCGATGACCAATGTCTATGGCCGGTCGAGCGTCACCAGTTCAGCCGCCGCCCCTGCTCCCGAATTGTTCGCCGCCATGCCGGTGCGCAGTCTGTCGGCCGAGCAAGTTCTCGAATGCCTGCTGACCGCGACGGGCCGGCGTGAACCGCTGGAAGCCGACCTGCCGGCGTTTCGTGAAATGCGAACCGCGTTCCTGGCCCGGCTTGAGGCACCGACCCGCAGACCGACGGAGTTTCAGGGCGGCATTCCGCAAACGCTGACGATGCTCAACGGAGAACTCGTGGCGGGATTGGTCGATCCTCAACAAGGGGATTTGATTGCGGCAGTTGTCGACAGTCCGTTCTTCAGCGACCGCGAGCGGGTCGAGACCTTGTTCCTCGCCACCGTGGGTCGTTATCACACTGATGAGGAATGGTCCCTCGTGCAGGTGCATCTGGGAACGCCCGGCTCGCATCAATCGCGTGAAGCCTTGGGCGATATTCTCTGGGCCCTCGTCAACAGTAGTGAGTTCGTTCTGAGTCGGTAGTTCGTAACCCGACGCGTTAGCGAGGGCTGCGTGAGTCTTCGCGATCTTTGAAGGAGAAGGCGCCTTGCGGAAATCGACTCGCTCAATCCTGACGCAAGTCAACTCCCGCAAGCCGCGCCGGAGTTCGCTTGAATGCTGAACTCCACGACGCCCTCACTTACGTTTCGGGTTACGATGGGAATTGAATCCGTTTTCGATAAAGATCAGTCATCTTTCGTGTATAGGAGCAATCATGCGTAACTACTTCAGCAGCCTGTCGCGGCGTAGTTTCATCTCCACGGTCGCCGCGAGCATCGCGGGGGTTGGTTGCAGCGGCTGGATGCCGGGCCTCGCCCATGCCCTGCAGGCCACGGGTCTTCGCAAGAAGCACTGCGTTCTGTTGTGGATGACCGGCGGCCCCACGCAGACCGACACGTTCGATATGAAGCCCGACCATGCGAACGGAGGCGAGTTCAACCCGATCGAAACATCCGCGCCGGGTCTCTTCATCAGCGAGCATTTGCCGATGTTGGCGCAGCACGGGCAGCATCTCGCCGTCATGCGCGGGATGAGCACGGGCGAAGGGGACCACGGACGCGGAACATTCCTGATGCGCACCGGCCGGCAGCCCGAAGGCCCGCTCCGTTTTCCGACGCTGGGTTCGATGATCTCCAAGGAGATCGGCGACGATTCCTCCACGCTGCCGGCGTTCGTCAGCATCGCGTCGAATCCCGACTTCAATCCCGATGCGTACGATTCGGGGTTCATGGGTCCGCAGTACGCCTCGCTCAATGTTCGCGAGCAGGGATTCTCCGACGAAGGGTACGTGCTGCTGGGCGTCGACGACCTCGAACCGACTGTCGGTACTTCGCCCAGCAGATCGAACGGCCGGTTGGAACTGCTCGACACCATCCAGTCGCAACTGGTGACGCGGCATCCGTCGGCGGGCGCGGTGCTGTCGCATCATACGGCCCTCAACCGGGCCATCCGCCTGATGAACAGTGAGGAGGGCAAGGTCTTCGACTTGAGCGAGGAACCAGCCGAGGTGCGCCTGGCGTATGGCAACTCTCGGTTCGGCCAGGCGTGCCTGCTGGCCCGCCGCCTCATCGAGCGAGGAGTGGGTTTCGTCGAAGTGAACCTCGGCGAATTCGGCCGCTGGGACACGCACAACGACAACTTCACCCAGGTGCAGCAATTGTCGACCGAGCTCGACGCCGGCTGGGCCACGCTCATGACCGAACTCGAGGATCGCGGACTGCTCGAGGACACCACCATCCTGTGGATGGGCGAATTCGGACGCACGCCGCAGATC
>JANNSB010000186.1:0-9326 GCA_031402175.1 Planctomycetaceae bacterium | reverse complement strand
CCCTGGCCGGCGGCATACCGGTCCTGATTCCGCTCGAGGTGGGCATGTGTGTGATCGAGTTGCCGCTGAAGGTTCGCCTCGTCGATGCCGAAGCCGTGCAGCCGCGCTTCACTCAGCGCCAGAATCGGCAGCGCCTGGCTGTGGCAGGTGAAGCATTCACGCTGGTCAGCCGAGCCGGCGGCGGCGCGCTCCAACAATGGGAGAGCACGTTCAATCGCGGGGCGCGCCTCGTCCTCGGCAATGCCGGTTCCCGGCAGCATGCAAATCGCCAGAAGGGACGGCAGCAGACCACGCATGACGAACCTCGCAAGCCGAGTCAAAGCCACAAACCGGACCACAACGACGTCAAAGGTCCAATTCTGCATCATATCGTCGCGATTCACCACCATGCCGAAACTGTGGCTGTATCATGATCGCCCCGCAGTCGGCAGATCGCGGTGGGCGCGGCATCGAGCAGGAGGTTGTTAAACCGTCACTCAGGTACATGAACTCACCAGCTCGGGTGGCGCCAACTGGCATCCAGCATGGAGCGTCCCCTTCCCGTTGACGGCGCAAACACACACAGGGGCCTGGAAGCGATGCTTCCAGACCCCTGTCACACACACCATCTCTGGAGATGGACTTCGTTGTTCGGGATCGTTCGTGCGGTTGAGCCAGGGGTGTCGATCGTCCCCCGTCTCTGGTTTAAGCGGAATCCGGCGGCGGTTGTTACTGGCTGTTTTGCCCTCACCCTCGACCCATCTCTCAGCGGGAGAGGGGAGTATTGGACCCGTCCCGGTAATCGCTTCCCTGATTCCCCTCTTCCGCTCATAATTCGGCCTCACCGGTTTCACCTCGTCACGGACGACTTTCATTCATGTCTGCAGTCTCCAAGAGCAAGTCGAGTTACAGCGGCGACGATATCGAAGTCCTGGAGGGACTCGAACACGTCCGCAAGCGGCCGTCGATGTACATCGGCGGCGTCGATGCCCGCGGGCTGCATCACCTCATCTGGGAAATCGTCGACAACTCGGTCGATGAGTACCTCGCCGGCGAATGCGACCATATCACGGTGACGCTGCACAAGGATCTCGCCTCCATCACCGTCGAAGACAACGGACGCGGCATTCCCGTCGATCAGAACAAGAAGGCCAAGAAGTCGGCCCTCGAAGTCGTGCTCACGACGCTCTACGCGGGGGGCAAGTTCTCCGACAAGAACTACCAGCGCAGCGGCGGACTGCACGGCATCGGGTCGTCGGCCGTCAATGCGCTGTCGGAAGAAATGGTCGCCACCATTCATCGCGACGGCCACGAGTGGCAGCAGCGTTACAAACGCGGCAAGCCGACGACGCCGGTTAAGAAGCTGCGTCCCTTTCGCGGGCACGGCACGACGATCTTCTTCCGGCCCGATGCCGACATCTTTCGCCGCGTGCAGTTTCATGCCGAGACGATCAGGCAGCATCTGGAAGACATCAGCTACATCCACGCCGGACTGAAGCTGACGTTCATCGATGAGTCCAAGGGCGAGCAGGTCGAACTCAATCATCCCGAAGGCATCAAGGGCTACCTCGACAAGATCATCGCCGAGGACCGCAAGAAGCCGATTCACGAGCCGATCTTCGCTGCTGAGAAAGATGAAGGGGCCGTTCGCGTCGAACTGGTGCTCAAATGGACCGAGGCCACCGACGAGCACCTTCGCAGCTATGTGAACGGCATTCGCACACGCGGCGGTGGCACGCACGAGTCGGGCGTGCGGACCGGCATCGCCAAGGCCGTCAAGAATTACATGGAAGTGCACGACATCAAGCACAAAGGGCTGAACATCACGGCCGACGACATGCGCGAAGGCGTGGTCGTGATACTATCGGCCTTTCACAACGACCCGATGTTCCAGGGGCAGACGAAGGACAAACTCAACAACCCCGAGATGGCGTCGATCGTCGAAGGGGTCGTTCGGCCGGGACTGGAGACGTGGCTCAACAGCAATCCGTCGGTGGCCGATGCCGTGATCGGCCGCATTATTCTCGCCGCCCGCGCCCGCGAGGCGAGTCGCGAGGCCATCAAGGAAGTCAAACGCAAAGGGGTCGGCACCAAGCGCAGCAACCTGCCCGGCAAGCTCTTCGATTGTCGGTCGACCAACTCCGAAGAGTGCGAACTCTTCATCGTCGAAGGAGATTCCGCAGGCGGCACTGCCGTCGTCGGCCGCGACTCACGCACACAGGCGGTCCTGCCATTGCGCGGCAAAATCCTCAACACCGAGTCGCTCGCGACATCGAAGATCCTGCAGAACCAGGAAATCAACGACATCATCGAGGCTCTCGGCACCGGCTACGGGCCGCACTTCGATGCCCATCGGCTGCGCTACCACCGCATCATCCTGCAGATGGACGCCGACAGCGACGGCTACCATATCAGCACGCTGCTGCTCACATTTTTCTTCCGTCACATGCGGGAACTCATTCAGCAAGGCAAGGTCTATCTGGCCCAGCCGCCGCTGTACAAGATCGAAGTCGGCAAGCAGCGGTTCTACGCCCGCGACGACGCCGCGAAGGAAGAGATTCTCGCCACGCTCAACGGCAAACAAGTGAACGTGCAGCGATTCAAGGGTCTCGGCGAAATGATGGCCGACCAGCTCAAGGACACCACGCTCGACCCCGCCACCCGCACGCTGCTGCGTGTCGACATCGAAAGCGCCGTCGAAGCCGACGCCGTCTTCGCGCAGCTTCTCGGCAAGGATCCAGCGGAGCGATACCGCATCATCATGGAAGAAGCGGGGGAAGTGGACGATCTGGATGTGTGAGTGGCGCGACAAGGCGTTTCGTCAAACTCGGAAATGGACCGCGGATGACTCGAATTTGGCGGATTCTCGCGGATCAGAGTTTTACTCTCTATCAGATCCGCGAACACCCGCGTCATCCGCTAGATCAGCGGTCTAACTTTCACTGGCGAGATGATTCTGAGCCAATCGAGCTTCGTTCTACTCCTGCGTGAACTCTCTCGTCGCCGCGTCGAACACAATCAATACACGTCCGGGGAAGAATTCTTGCAATCCCTCGATTGAACTCTCATTCGGGTTCCATCTGAACCGCAGCACGTTCGCATCTAGTCCGGCTCTGTTCGTCACGTAATCCATCGACCGATCGGTCGGATCGGGGATGATCAGCACGACCGCGGGTTGGCCGGCTCGCAACTCCTCAACCTGTTGCTCGAAGGCGTAGTACCGTGTGCGGGCAAACGCGACTTCCTCGACGCCGACTGCGAGTTGCGCGGCCCAGAGGGACGGGATCGTGACGAGATTGACGGCCAGAGCCGTGAGCACGACGCCGAAGATGCACCAGCGCAGACCTCGCGGGCCGCGATGAACTCCGTACTCCGACCAGCGGCGAAAACCTTCACTCGCCAGCAGCAGCCAGAGTGGAGCCGTCTCGAAGACATAGTGCCAACCCATGATCCCGGCGAACCAGTAGGGGACATGCACGAGATGCAGTGAGATGATCGACGCGAAGATGAGCCACCATCTCATAGTCGCCTTTCGCTCCGCGAAAGTAGCGTCGGCATCCAGGCAACGGCTTGAAGTTGTCGCGGATCCATCAATCCGGGAATCGTCTCTTCGCTCCGGCGCGGCTTTCGCGGAGCGAAAGGCGACTATGAACAGGCCCAGCACTCCCAGCAGGATCGGCACAACGCCCAGCGTCCAGTCGCCGCCGCGGAGTAGTCGCTCGCCGACGTTCTTTACTGCGAGCGCGGGAGTCAGGTTGTCGGCCCAACGATCATAGTTGTCGAGCACTTTCGGCCCCAACGATTGCTCGCCGCGAACGACATTGTTGAAGCCGTACACATGCCGGGGAGTGTAAGTTTCGGTGTAGAGCGAATAGGGCGTCACTCTCCAGTCGCCGGTGATCTGCTGGTTGTACCAGAGCATCCCGCCGAGGCCGATCGCGATAGGCAGGCCGAGTCCCGCGATCACTGCAATGGCCTCTCGGCGAACGGCGGGTTGAAGCAGCCGTCGTCCGAACGTCCACAACACCCATACTCCCATCGGCAGCGCGAAACCGGCGGCTGTCATCGGCCTGCAGAGCATGGCGAACGTCAGTCCGCAGCCGGCGATGAAGGCCCAATCGAATCGCGGCACTCGCAACATTCGCAAGTACGCATATAAGAACACCAACAGTCCGACGAGCGTCGCATGATGCGACAACAGCAAGTTGCTGAAGAGCAGCACCCCCGGCGACAGCGCGAGCAACAAGCCGGCGATCAGTCCCGTTCGTAGCGACGACAGCTCACAACCAATCCAAAAAAGCAGCCATGCGGCGAGTGCATGCGCGACGTGCTGCATGAGCCACGGATTGCCAATCGCCGTGCCAGGCAGCAGCCAGACGCCGACGCCGGGAAAGTATCGGCTCGCCATGCGCCCTTCGTTGAGGACGTGCATCTGGTCGAACAGTTCAGGATGCCCCTCGGCGGAAGGAAACGATGTTCGCCCCGCCAGGAACGTTTCGCTCTGCAGCCGATAGCTGTACTCATCATGAAAGTTCGGCGGCATGTCGCCGAACGCGACGGCTTCGGAATCGACCTGCACGGTCGTTCGCGACACGCCCAGACTCGCCAGTAACGCGGTCAGCATGATCAACAGTGAACTTATCCAGGCGCGCCATGATTCCTTGTGTGTCCACGAATCAATCGGGCTACACGCGGCGGATCGCGGTGAATTCTTTGCTGATTCGTTGCGAGCTTTCGCAGACGCAGGCCGGGGCCGGGGCCAAGTCAACCAGCAACCCGCGAGCACCCACGGCAGAAACGGCAACCAGCGGGCGGGATGGCCACAAAGCCAGTTCGCGAGCGACTGCTCACGCTGCTCAGGATCGAGCCATCGCGCCACTTCGCACGCGGTAATGAGCAGCAACAGTCCGAGCCAGATGGTGAACGCCAACCATGATCGGCGGTCAGTGCCCGTTAACACGGAATGCGAGGCGATGGACACCGCAGGCCCTCACGAGGAACGCCTTCCGAGCCGGAAGCGTAAGCGACGAAGCCGTGAAACAGTGTGATCAATCAACTGGGAGGGCGGCTTGCGGGATTCGATGTTTGCGACATTCATCTGATGAGCAATGGCATGCTTCCGCAGGCAATCTCGATCATGATTGAACGCCCATTGTCACGTCGCCGTCGCCGTCGCTGACGCTTCCGGCTCGGAGAAAGAGTCAGCCCGCCACAAACTCCGGATCCTGCACATGGCCACAGTGATGGGGGATCGGCAGTTCATCCGGCAGTTTGTCTCCTTGCTGACCGAAGCCCGCGGAGCCCGGCCTCTTGCCGATCTTCATGCCCTTGATCTTGTCCTGAATTCGCATCAGTCCTTCGAGCAATGCTTCGGGACGGGGCGGGCAGCCGGGCACATACACATCCACCGGCACCACGAGATCGACACCCTTCACGACGTGATAGCCCCATTTGAAGTACGGGCCGCCGCCGACGGTGCACGCCCCCATTGCGATCACGTACTTGGGATCGGGCATCTGTTCATACAGCCTGCGGACCCGGCTGGCCATTTTGTAGGTCACGGTGCCGGCGTCGATCATCAGATCGGCCTGGCGCGGCGTGGCGCGAAACGCGCCGGCTCCAAAGCGATCGATGTCGAATCGGCTGGCGCCGGTGGCCATCATCTCGATGGCACAGCAGGCGAGGCCGAACGTCATCGGCCAGACGCTCGACTGCTTGGCCCAGTTCATCGCCTGCTCGAGCGATGTGGTGATGACATTCTCTTCGAAACGACCGTCAATCCAGTTCATGGTCGGACCTTCGCGGGTGAAGCGATACTCTTGTGTCACTGAATGTTACGTGCATTTCTTGCATCGTCAACCGCGAGAGCCTCCATCACCATTTCTGGGACGTTGGACGTGGACCTGGATTCGTTCCTCTGCGATCCCTGCGCCCTCTGCGTGAGTCCTACTTGATTCGGGGGAAGGCCCACGCAGAGACGCTGAGGCCGCTGAGGGGATGTGCCCCGCCCCCGCCAGTGGATTGCAGCCGACATGCGAATCGGCGAGAAAGCGAACATCACGACAGGCTGATGGATGGATGGCTCGTTTCATCTCTCCGCGGCCTCCGCGCCTCTGCGTGAGCCTTCCCTGGCTCGAAATCCACGCAGAGGCGCGGAGAAAGACCTCGCGAACAACCCTGGGAGTTACCTCATGCTTCGCACCTCGCTCGCGCTGCTATTCGGATTTGTCACGTGCTCGATCAGTCTCGCGGATGATGCAGCCGTCGACTGGACCGAACTCCTTTCCCGCCCGATTCTCGAACCCGACCAGCCCTGGCGCGAGGTGCAGGAGTTCACGGCCACCCGCGTGCCGTCGATGCCGGTGGTTGAAACGAGACTACAGTGGGAACTGTATGTGCAAGACATGCGTCAGCGCACGTTCGATGAAGTGATCTTTCGCGGCGAGGCGGCCGTGTGGCGCGATTACCCGCTGACGGTCGAATGGATGGGAGACATCGACGGCGGCGAGGGGTACATCATTCGCAAGCTGCGGTTCGAGGCCGTCCCCGGCATGTGGGTACCCGCCCTGCTCTACGAGCCGACGAACCTGACAGGTCCGGTCCCGGTGTCGCTCGCGGTAAATGGTCACGACAGCGCGGGCAAGGTCGCCGACTACAAGCAGATTCGCTGCATCAACATGGCCAAGCGCGGCATGCTGGTGCTCAACCTGGAATGGTTCGGCATGGGTCAGCTCAGCACCGATGACTTCTATCACTATCGCATGAATCAGCTCGACCTGTGCGGCACCAGCGGCATCGCTCCGTTCTATCTGGCGATGAGCCGGGGACTCGACATCCTCTTGCAACACGAACATGCCGACCCGGCCCGCGTGGCAGTTTCCGGACTGTCGGGAGGTGGCTGGCAGACGATCTTCATCAGCTCGCTCGATGAGCGAGTGACGCTCAGCGATCCGGTCGCGGGGTATTCGAGCTTCACCACGCGGGCGTACTTCACGTCGGATCTGGGTGATTCGGAGCAGACGCCTTCCGATCTGGCCACGACCACCGACTACGCGATCCTCACTGCGCTCCGCGCCCCGCGGCCGACGCTGCTCACGTTCAACGACCGCGACAATTGCTGCTTCGCGGCGGGCCATGCGTTGCCGCCGCTGTTGGAAGCAGCCCGCCCGATCTATCGGCTGTATGGCAAGCTCGACTCGCTGGCGGCTCACATCAATCATGTGCCGGGCGATCACAACTTCGAACAGGACAATCGCGAGGCCCTCTACCGCATGATCGGCGCGCACTTCTATCCGGGACAGGAGTTCGACGCGCAGGAGATCGAGTGCTCGGCCGAAGTGAAGACGGCCGAACAACTGAACGTACCGCTGCCGGAGGCCAATGCGGGCTTCAACACCTGGGCTCAGCGCCTGTCGGCGAACTTGCCGATGCCGCTGGAAGAGACGGAAGCCGGCACGAACCGACAACTGCTGCATGACACGGTGCATTCACACGACCTCACCGTTGATGGCGTGGAACCTCTCGCGGCGGAACTGGTCGGTGATATGCAAGTCTCGTGGTTGAAACTCCGCATCGGCGAATGGACGGTCCCGATGGTCGACATCGATCCAGGCAACTGCACGAAGACCGTCGTGCTGATCGCCGATGAAGGTCGGCGTTCGCAGGGTGAACTCATCGCTTCGCTCGTCGCCGAGAAGACGCGGGTGGTGGCCGTCGATCCGTTCTACTTTGGCGAGTCTCACATCTCGCAGCGCGACTTTCTGTATGGCCTGTTGGTGCATGCCGTCGGCGAACGCTGCCTGGGGATTCAGGCCGATCAGGTGGGCGCCATCAGCCGCTGGCTCGTGTCGACCGATCAGGCGGAATCGGTAACGATTCACGCCGTCGGCCGCCGCACGGGCCTGATCGCCCTCGTGGCCGGCGCGCTCGAGACCGAAGCGATCGCCGCCGTCCACGCGTCCGACTGCCCGCCTGATCTCGACTGGATCCTCAAAGAAAACCTCGGCGTGCACCAGGCCCCCGAACTCTTCTGCTTCGGGTTGTGGCAACACTTCGATCCGTCGGCTCTGGCGGGGATGATGGGGGAGCGAGAGGTGACGGTGGGAGAGTAATACCTTCGACGACTCCTTATCCGAAATCACCACGCCTGATGTGCCATCTTTTGCTCTACATGTTCTGTATTTGCTGTTCACTGTGTTCACAAAAACGGGCCGGCCGGCCCTACTTGTGAAAGTGGTTCGTGGCAGGGTGACGCAGTGGCTCATTCCACGTGCCGGCAGTGGTAACTCTTTCGTGTGCACACTCTGCGACGTGTAGGGCAATTTGCCTCCCTCACGCCGGCATCCACTGCCAACTACGCCGGAAGACACGTTGCCTCCCGGATCGTCACCGGACGAACTCGCCTTTCTATCCCTACCTTCGCGGTTGCGCGTGCCGTGAGCTATTGTCAATTGTTGTGTTCCGAGCTGCATCAGGCGGCGTCCTGGAGGCGTCCGTCTGGGAAAGTTTTTCCTTCGAGGAGTTGCCTGATCTGGACGTGTCCGTTGAGGCGACGCCAGCGTTTCTGTGAGGCTTGAGCCAGCTGGAACATCATGGCCAGGCTGGCGCGGCGAGTGGCGTTGCCTTTGGTGCGTCGATGCCGCAGGCGGATCGTGGCGAACGTCGATTCGATGGGGTTGGTCGTTCTGAGGTGCCGCCAGTGTTCGGCGGAAGTCGTAGAACGTGAGCAGCACGTCGCGGTCCTTCCGGAGACACTCGCAGGCGCCGTGGTATTTGGAACCGTACTTCTCCTGGAAGTGATCGCAGGCGGTATTCGCCTGGGCGCGTGTTTCGGCCTGCCAAGATCTCATGCAGGTCGGCCTTGGCCCTCGGCTGGACGCTCCTGGGGAGCTTGTTGAGGACGTTGGCCGTCTTGTGCACCCAGCAGCGTTGCTCCCGGGTCTCCGGGTACACCTCCCGGAGGGCGGCCCAGAACCCGAGGGCGCCGTCCCGCACCGCCAGCTGGGGCGCGCGCGTCAGTCCCCGTTGCCTCAAGTCCAGCAGCAGTTCGCACCAGCTCTGCTTGCTCTCGCGGTAGCCGTCGACCACGGCAATCAGTTCCTTGTGACCCTCCGCGGTGGCCCCCATCAGGACCAGCAGGCACTGCTTCTGGTGGGCCTCATCTTCCAGGCGGACGTTGGCGTAAATGCCGTCGGCCCAGAAGTAGACGTACTGCGTGGAGGTGAGATGCGTCGGGCTCCCTCGCGAACCAGTTCATCGAGTGGACTTCTGCTGTCGAAGTTCGCGCGGAACTCCCACACCTCCGAGTCGACCCCCGTCGGTGTCGACGTCGTCGACGTGTCCCTGAC
>JANNSB010000185.1:0-5233 GCA_031402175.1 Planctomycetaceae bacterium | reverse complement strand
TGCGATTGACGATCACCCGCGCCGCGAGGCCCTGTGCATCAGTCAACATTGCCTCCGCCAACTCCAGCCGACCGCTGACACCTGCAAATGGCGCGGGTTCTTCACCGGCAAACAACGTGAGAAACCGCCGCGGCTCGCTCTCTTCGCTGGGATTCGTCACACTGCCGCGTCGAAAGACCGGCAGGTCACGAGACTCTCCCTCGCGATACTCCAATCGAGTGAGTTCGTCGCCGTCGGGAAGGACGTACACGCAGGCATCGCGTACAGTGTGCGCCCACGATTCGTCGTAATGCGGCGTCGCCTTGAGTTCGGCGATGCGTTGTTCGATCTCCGCGGGATCGGGCAGCGGCGTCGTGACGACCGCGTCCGTGACGCCTACGGTATCCGTCGCAGTCACATCAGTTGCGGTTTCGACTGTCTGTGTACCCGCAGCCTGGGCGGATGCGATCTGTTCGTTGATGGTCTTGAGTTCCGCCTCCAGCTTGGCGACTTCCTCGCGGGCCGCACGCACCATCGCGGCTGCTTCCGATGGCAACATCGGCTGCTCGTGCAACTGCGTGCTGGCAAAGACGCCGGCCAGGGCGTAGTAGTCCCGGGTGCTGACCGGGTCGAACTTGTGATCGTGACAGCGGGCGCAGGCGACTGTTAGTCCCAGAAACGTGCGCGAGACCACGTCGATGCGTTCATCCCATTCATCGGCACAGATCTGCTCGATGACGGGCGGGGCCAGTCGCAGTTCCTTCCAGTAGGTCGGACTGAGGCCGAGGAAGCCGAGCGCCGCGAGTTCGCTCGGCGGCAGATCGGGCATTAGGTCGGCTGCGAGTTGCCGCCTGATAAACTCATCGTAAGGGAGGTTCTCGTTGAAGGCACGAATCACCCAGTCGCGATAGAGCCAGCCCCGCTCGGCCGATGCGAGCCACTCCGGAGCGCGGTCGGCATACCGCGCCATGTCGAGCCAGAACCTCACCCAACGTTCGCCATAGGCCGGCGAGGCGAGCAGCCGCTCGACGGTGTTTGCGTAGGCCGCGTCACTCGAGTCGGCGACGAACGCATCAAGTTCATCCAGCGTCGGCGGGAGGCCGATGACATCGAACGTCACTCTGCGGATGAGTTGCTGCGGCGCGGCCCGTTCACTCGGCATCAAGCCGTTGGCTTCAAGTTGAGCCAGGATGAAGGCATCGAGCGGACGCCGCACCCAGTCGATGTGCTGTACTGTCGGCACAGCAACCGGCGCGAGCGGCTTAAACGACCAGAACTCGCGTCCGACCGCGAAGTCGATTTCGGCCGGCGTCGCTCCAGTATCGGAAGGTTCGACGTATTCCGGCAGCGGCACGCCGAGCGCGATCCATTGTTCCAGGATCGCGATCTCTTCCGCAGGCAGTTGACCTTCGGGCGGCATCTGAAGCTCGGCATCCAGGTAGCCGACAGCGCCGAGCAGCAGGCTCGCTTCGCCATTCTCGCCAAACAAACTGCCGCGGGTGCCGCCCGCGTGAATGCCGGCGACGGTTTCGAGTATCAATCCCCCGTTCTCAGGCCCGGCCTCGCGGGAATGACACTCGTAACAGCGTGCAGCCAGCAGCGGCCGGACTTTGGACTCGAAGAACTCGATGCCTTCGGGAGTGGCTGGCGCATCGTCGGCCACGGCCACCACGCTTGGGATAATCGCGCACAATGCGACCGCCACGCAGATGAATTCACCTGCGAGTCGAAGTAAGCGGTAAGGTGAAGAAGCCAGGCGAGACATCATGGGAGGCTGGTAACGGCGTGACCTCAAGTTTACAACAACGCCGAAGCATATGTCACCGTGTTCCTCCACATTCGACGGTAATTGACCCCCATGTCCCGCGTCACCGAACAATTCACCCGTGCTCAGCGATCTCTTGCCGGAGGAGTGTCGGCTTCGACACGGGTCAACAAGGCCTTGGGGCATCCGCTCTATATCGACCGGGCGCAGGGATGCAGGTTATGGGATCTTGATGGTCGCGAGTACATCGACTTGTGCTGCAGTCACGGGGCGGCGCTGATCGGGCATGGCGATTCGCGAGTGATGGCGGCGGTCCAGGCGGCGCTCGCCCGCGGGGCAGCATGTTCATACGAGAACGAACTGCATGCCGAGTTGGCCGAACTGTTGTGCGCTACGATCCCCGCGTGCGATCGAGTGCGGTTCACCGGGTCGGGGACCGAGGCGACGATGCATACGATTCGTCTCGCCAGAGCGTTCACCGGGAAGCCGAAGCTCATCAAGATCGAAGGGCACTTTCACGGTTACCACGATCAGGTGATGTTCTCGATCGGCACACCGGCCGACCAGTTGGGAAGCGAGACATCGCCCAACAAGTGGCGCGCATCGGCCGGCATGGCGCCGGGACTCGAAGATCAACTGATTCTCGTGCCGTACAACCGTCCGGAACTGCTGGAGCAGACGCTGCGGGAGCACGCTCACGAGGCAGCGGCGGTGATCTGCGAGCCGATCTACTTCAATGCCGGCTGCATCCAGCCGACACCGGAGTTTCTGAAAGTGCTGCGCGAGGCCACGCGGGCGAACAATGTGCTGCTGATCTTCGATGAAGTGTTGTCGGCCTTTCGCATGTGCCCCGGCGGAGCGCAAGAGTATCTGGGCGTGACACCCGATCTGTGCACGATCGGCAAGGCGGTCGGCGGCGGGTTCCCGATCAGCGTGTTCGGCGGCAGTGCCGACATCATGGCCACGCTGATGCCCGAGGGAAACTGCCAGCACAGCGGCACCTACAACGGACACATCGTCTGCGTGGCGGCGGCGATCGCGGCGGTGAAGGCGTATCGCGAGGCAGGGTTCTACGAACACATCCACGCCGTCGCGAACAGGCTGCTACCCGGAATGAACGGCATCTTCGAGCGGCACAACGTCAACGGCCGCGTGCAGGGCCTCGGGGCGAGGTTCGGCGTCTACTTCGGCGTCACGGGCGAACTCAGGAGTTATCGCGACGCCGTCAAGCATCAGCGGGAGACGATGCTCCAGTTCATTGCAAGCGCCATCAAGCATGGAGTCTACTTCCACGACTACGGCGGCAGCGCGTGCCATCACGGCTTCTGCAGCGCAATGACGCTGGCGGATGCGGATGAGGCACTCGATCGTCTCGATCGCGCGGTGGGCGAGATGCGGGCGTGATTGACACGGGTGGGCGAGGCTCCCGCCGAGCCGGCACCAAGGATGACGTCAACTCTCTATCCGTCTCTATCCGGCTCCGCGGGAGCGTCGCCCTCCCGGGATTCAATCGAGATACACAAACTCATTCAGATTGAGCGCGAGCAGGCAGTAGAACCGTAGGGCTTCGCCGTGCTGCAGGCCGTAGTCGGTTTCGAGACTCTCAATCAACTCGACGCCTTTCGCGATGTCGCTCTCGGTCGGCGGACGCTGCGTCACACGGGCGATTGCGAGCGACACGACCGATTCAATCGAGTCATCCGCTGCCTCAATCAAATCATCTCGCAACAAATCGGCTTGTTCGAGGAGAAAATCGCTGTTGAGCATCTCCAACGCCTGCGTCGGCTGCGTGGTCGCGAACCTTACCGGGCAGGTGAAGTCGGCATCCGCCACGTCGAAGGAGGCCAGCAGCGGTACCTGCAGCGAACGCTTGATGTGAATGTAGATGCTCCGCCGGCTGCGGTCCTCGAACGACGAATCGCCCCAATTGTGCCCTGGGACCGACTGCCCGGCGAGCACTTCCCGCGGGATGACCGGGTACACGCTGGGGCCGAACATATGCTCCAGATTGAGTGAGCCATTGACCGCAAGGATCGAGTCGCGCACCTCCTCGGCACGAAGGCGACGCATGTCGAACCGCCAGAGACTGTTATTCAACGGGTCGGCGGCGAACGCATCATCACGACCGGACGACGACATGCGGTAGGTGTTCGAATTGAGGATCAGCCGGTGCATCTCCTTGATGCTCCAACCGCGTTCGCGGAACTCGACGGCCAACCAGTCGAGCAGTTCGGGATGCGTGGGCCGGTCGCCCATCAATCCGAAATCGTTCGACGATCGCACGATGCCTCGGCCGAAGTGCCATTGCCAGATGCGGTTGGCCATTACTCGCGCGGCAAGCGGGTTTTCCGGACTGACGATCCACTCGGCCAGCGCCAGACGCCGGCCGCAGCTTTCGCCTCCGGATGGTTGTTCGATGACTGCTTCCGGCGGCGACAGCACGCTGGGAAACCTGGGCTCGACGACATCGCCCGGCGAGGAGGGATTGCCGCGGATGAGCACATGTGTTTCGGGAGCGGACTCGCCGTTCTCCGTGACACACAAAGCCTGCGCGCCGCTCTCCGGCGGGTTGTTCATTCTGCGGTCCAGTCGCCTGCGTAGCCAGGAGTACTGCTCGAATTCATCATCGGTGATGAACTCACCCACGTGCCGTCGCAGGATTTCTTCCCGGCTGCCGGCATCCTTGAAGTCGTCGATCTCGCCTCCCTGCAGTTGCTGGCGATAACGCTCGTCCAGTTCATCGACCTGTTGTTGTAGTTCATCAACATCGGCTCGATATTCGGCCAATTCTTCCGCATACGCTTCGGACTCATCAGCAGAAGCAATGCTGCGCAGCGACGCCGCGGCCACGGTGTCATCACCGCGCACGCCGTAATGTCGGATGTTGCGAAAGAACGATAGAAAGCTGTAGTAGTCTTCCTGCGGCACCGGATCGATCTTGTGCGCGTGACAGCGAGCGCAATTCATCGTGATCCCCAGAAACGCTTGCGACGTCGTGGCAACAATGTCGTCGAGGCCGTCGTAGAAGGCGAGTTCGGGGTCGGCGGGTTCATCGTCCCAGAGGCCCAGCCGGTAGTAGCCGGTGGCGATGATCGAATCGCTCGTCACTTCATCCAGTTCATCGCCGGCGAGTTGCTCTCTGACGAACTGATCGTAGGGCTTGTCGCTGTTGATCGCCTGAATGACGTAGTCGCGGTACCGCCACACGAACGGTTTCGGGTTGTCGCGCTCGTAACTGTTCGACTCGGCATACCTCACGAGGTCGAGCCAGTAGCGGGCCCAGTGTTCGCCGTATTGCTGGGAGGCGAGGAGGCGGTCGACGACCTTGGTGTACGCGTCCGGCGACTTGTCGTTGACGAAGGCCTGCACGTCGGCGGGGTGGGGCGGCAGCCCGATCAGGTCGAAATAGACGCGGCGGATGAGCACGGTTTTTTCGGCGGGCGAATTGGGCGCCATGCCGTTGGCCTCGAGCCTTGCGAGGATGAAACT
>JANNSB010000184.1:0-15226 GCA_031402175.1 Planctomycetaceae bacterium | reverse complement strand
CCCGGCGTGGGGCTGAAGACCGCACGGCGTTCGGTGATGACTTTGCTACGAATCAATCGGGCCTCGCTCGTGGCGGGGAATGTGTCGCGGAGTTCGCGTTCGACGATCGCAGCGATGTCGGCAGCCGGGCGATCGAGCAGGTCGCGCGAGTTGCTGATGACGACTTGGTAGAGCGTTTCGGTGTTACGTTCGGTAGTGTCTTTGAACCCCTCACCCCGGCCCTCTCCCCCACGATCTGATTGCTCTTGAGGTTGGAAAGCCGACTGTGGGGGAGAGGGAGAAGCGGAACTCGGCCTGCGAAACAGCCATTGCGACACGCGGCTCGTCAGCACGCAGTGCGGCAGGTCGGTGATCGGGCGGTCGTACCAGAGGTGCACGCTCGTGATGGGGGCCGTCTCGATTTGCTCCAGGGCGCGTACTTCGGGAGCGTCGCGCCACGCCGCCGGCAAGAGTCCCGCGACATGCCAGCAGGGAACGGCCAGCACGATGTGCCGGGCGGTCAGCATCTCGCCGGTCTGTAGTCGCAGCGATCGCAGTGGAACTTCCTCCATCGATGTTGTCTGCGATTCACAGATCTCCGCGACTCGCGACTCCATACGGAACACAACGCCGAGTTGCTCCAGCTTCTGTTGGATATGGTCGTAGATCACACCCAAGGGAACATTGGGGAGATGCACTTTCCACGCGTCGCAATTGGTGAGAAAACCATCGACGAATACCTTCCTGGCGTGCAACACATCGATGCGATCGAGCGATTCGCTCAGCGCGCTGACCAGTACCGGTTGCCAGAAGCGTTCGATCATGCGCGGTGTCTGACCGGCCGCGGCGAGCCAGGCGGCGAAGTTCGTGTGTGCCCCCCCGTCGCCACGTCCCAACTTCCGCACGGCCCGTCCGATCTTCCATTTCTCGCTCAGCGTCAGATGCTTCAACGCCCAGAATGCTGGCAGTAGATGCAGCGGCGGGGGCCAGCGGTTGGGGCGGAACGTCGATTGCCGGCCGCGCTCATCGATGAAGTAGAGTTCTTCCTCGACCGACAACAGATGCGACAAGCCCAGCGACTGCATTAAGCCGAGAAACTCGTTGCAGCAGCCCATCGCCACGTGCTGGCAATGGTCGATCGCCTCGCCGGTTTCTGGATCGACGAACGAAGACGCCCTGCCGCCGAGTTTGCGCCGGGCCTCCAGCAGCACGACCTGTCTGCCGGATGACGCGAGCTTCCACGCCGCCGCCAACCCGGCGAGGCCGCCGCCGACAATCAAGATGTCTGGTCGGGTTACCATTGGGCTGCATCTCGCAGTCTCTCAATCACCAATTCCCGAATCCGACATTCCAACGCTGCATCACATGTGAATCGCCCGCCCCGCGACCGACATGCAGGCTTCCTTGAACGACTCGGCCAGCGTCGGATGGGCATGAGAGCAGCGGGCGATGTCTTCGCTCGTCGCGCCGAATTCGAGCGCGGCGACGGCTTCGGCGATGAGTTCGCCGACGTGTGGGCCGATCATATGGACTCCGAGAATGCGGTCGGTCTCGGCATGGGCCAGCACCTTGATGAAGCCCTCCATCGTGCCGCTCGCCCTGGCCCGGCCGCTGGCCATGAAGGGGAAGCTGCCTTTCTTATATGTGATGCCGGCATCCTGAAGTTGCTCTTCCGTCTTGCCGACGGTCGCGATTTCGGGTTCGGTGTAAACGACTCCGGGAATGGCATCGTAGTTCACATGGCCGTAGCCGCTGTACAACTGCTCGACGCAGGCGATGCCTTCCTCTTCGGCCTTATGAGCCAGCATCGCGCCGCCGATGACGTCGCCGATCGCGAAGACGCCGTGCTCCTTCGTCTCGAAGTGATCGTTCACCTCGATGAAGCCCCGTGGATTGAGAGTGACGCTCGTCGTCTCCAGCCCCAGTCCCTCGGTATGGGGCTTGCGGCCGACGGCCACCAGCACGCGGTCGCAGCGAACGGCTTCCCTGCCGTCGATCTCGACGTCGACCGACTTTCGGCTGACCTTCACGCCGGTCACCTTGCAGCCGAGATGAAACTCCAGACCCTGCTTCGTGAAGATCTTCTGGGCTTCTTTCGCCAGTCCGAGATCCATGCCGGGCAGAATTCGGTCGAGATACTCCAGGACGATTACTTTCGATCCCAGTCGCCGCCAGACGGTGCCGAGTTCGAGGCCGATGTAACCGGCTCCAATGACGACCAGCGTCTTCGGCACGGCATCGAACGCAAGGGCCTCGGTGCTGCTGACAACTCGATCACCATCGAGTTCGATTCCCGGCAATGTCGAAGGACTGCTCCCCGTCGCGATGATGAAATGCGGGGCGTTAAGTTCGGTGCTGCCCTTATCACCTTTGACGACTACCTTGCCCGACTCCGCGAATTTCGCATGGCCGACGTAGCGGGTGATTTTGTTCTTCTTGAGCAGGCCGTCGATGCCGGTGGCCAGCGTGCCGACGACGCCGTCCTTGTGCTTGAGCATCCCCGCGAGGTCGACCTTCGCATCGGTGATGATGCCGCGTCCCTTGAACTTGTCGCGGACCTGTTCGTAGAGCGAACTCGTCTCCAGGAGGGCCTTCGACGGGATGCAGCCGACCCGCAGGCAGGTGCCCCCCATCTTCGGCTCCCGCTCGACGCAGGCGACGTTCTTCCCCAACTGGGCAGCCCGAATGGCGGCCACATACCCGCCCGGTCCGCCGCCGATCACGATCAAGTCATGCTGATTCATGCCGGGAAGTGTCGGGCGCAACGACGGAAGTGTCCAGCGTGACAGAAGCGAGTAGCGAATTTGATTGTGCTCCCCCAAACGAATAAACTCCCCCCATGCCGAGCGCCGCATCGACCGAATCTCCACACTGGAGTCGGAGGGATCTGCTGGGATTGCAGGACCTCTCGGTCGGCGAATTGAACACCATTCTCGACCGTGCGGCCGAGTACAAACAGCGCGACTCATCCGGCCGGACGAAGCACGACAATCTGCAGGGGTCGGTCGTCGCCAATCTTTTCTTCGAGTCGTCGACCCGCACCCGCACCAGCTTTTCACTCGCGGCCAAGCGCCTGAGTGCCGACACGATCGACTTCTCGGCCAATACGAGCAGCCTGTCGAAGGGGGAGACCTTCATCGATACCGCCCTCACCATTCAGGCGATGGGGGTCGATGTGATGGTGGTGCGGCACTCATCATCGGGCGCGCCGCATCTCCTAGCGAGGCATCTCGACTGTTCGGTGCTCAATGCAGGGGATGGGACGCACGAACATCCGACTCAGGGGCTGCTCGATCTGTTCACGATTCGCGAACGGACCGGCAAGATCGATGGCCTGACGGTCGCACTTGTGGGCGACATTCTGCACAGTCGGGTCGCTCGTTCAAACATCTGGGGGCTGACGAAACTCGGCGCCCGCGTGATCGTCTGCGGCCCGCCCACACTGGTGCCGCCGCAGATCACGCGCCTGGGCGTCGAGATCTCGCACAAGCTGGATGACATTCTCGGCGAGGTCGACTGCCTCAACCTGCTGCGAGTGCAGTTCGAACGGCAGCGCGGCAAGTTCTTTCCGTCCATCGCCGAGTACGCTCACCTCTTCGGCATGAACGGCGATCGCCTACGTCGAGCCAAGCCGGGCGTGCTGATTCTCGCGCCGGGGCCGATCAACCGCGGCGTCGAGATCACCCCCGATGTCGTGGAGAGCGAACATTCGGTGATTCTCGATCAGGTGACGAACGGCCTGTACGTTCGCATGGCCTGTCTCGATCTGCTGCGTCATGCCCCGGCCAGGGAAGGGGGGCGGACATGAGCACTCTGCACATTCGCGGCGGCCGCATCATCGATCCTTCACGCGATTTGGATGAGGTCGGCGACATGTGGATCGAGAACGGCCGCATCGTCGATCGGCCCGCCGCGAAAGCCGATCGCACAATCGATGCCACCGGCTGCCTTGTGACGCCCGGTTTCGTCGATCTGCACGCCAGCTTTCGCGAGCCGGGGAGTGAAGAGGACGAAACGATCGCCACCGGGTCGGCTGCAGCATTGGCCGGCGGCTTTACGACGGTGGCGGTGCTGCCCGATTCCGAACCGCCGGTCGATCATCGGGCGGCGGCGGAGTTCGTCATCCGTCAGGGAGAGCGGGCGCGTCAATGCCGCGTGCTGCCGTTGGGAACGGTCACGCAAGGCCGCAAGGGAGAAGACCTGGCCGAGATGGGCCAGCTCGTCGACGGCGGCGCCGTCGGTTTCTCGGAAGGCAAACGCTCGATCAACAATGCCGAGGTGATGCGCCGCGGACTGCAGTACGCCTCGATGTTCTCGCGGCCGATCCTGCATCAACCGACTGTCCCGGAACTGGTCTCCGGCGGCGTGATGCACGAAGGGTATCACTCGGTCGTGTTCGGGCTCCGCGGCATGCCGACGGCGGCCGAAGAGATCATGGTCCGCAGGGACATCGCGCTGGCCGAACTCACCGGCGGGCACATTCACCTGATGTGCATCTCGTCGCAAGGTTCGGTGGAAGAAATTCGGCAGGCCAAGCAAGCGGGCATTCGCGTGACGGCCGACGTGTCGCCGCATCACTTGCTGCTGACCGATGAATCGCTGCGCGGATACGACCCGAACTACAAGGTCGATCCTCCGTTGCGATCGCAGGAACACATTGACGGACTGATCGCGGGCCTCAAAGCCGGCGTGATTGAGGCGATCGCTTCGGACCATCAGCCGCATGCGCCGGAGAAGAAGGAGTGCGAAGTCGACCTCGCTCCGTTCGGCATCTGCACACTCGAAACTGTGCTGCCGGTGTGCGTCGCGGCCTTGATCGTTCCCGGCCATTTGCAGTGGCTGCACCTGATTCGACTGCTGACCGTCGGCCCCGCGAATGTGCTGAAGCTCGAGTCGTGCGGACTCTCGCCCGGTTGCAAGGCCGATGTGACGATCATCGATCCCGATGCGAAATGGACGGTGCGAGCTAAAGAGTTTCGCTCACGCAGCCGCAACACCCCCTTCGACGGCCGCACCATGACGGGCCGAGTGCGGCACACGATCGTCGGGGGCGAAGTGCGGTATTCGGGAGCGAATTGCGAATCGGTCGAGAAGGTGTAAAGCCCGTTACAAAGATGTTTCCGTAGGCCAAACGGTGAATGATCGCGTACCTGGCCTCACGCCACACTTGTCAACGCTGGCTAACGGGCGATTCCGAGATCATCGTCCGTTCAGATGCACTCACGACGGCATTCGAGCCTTGCGGTTTGACAATGTGCGGCAGAGAAGGGTAGCATCAGTGCATGCTGTGCACTTGCGAGGTTGAGTTATGCACACGGACAGGGCCAATTCTCAGAGTACCCGCCTGATCGATCTGTCGCTGATCGATTCGATCTGCGATTCGTTCGAATCGACCTGGAGATCCGGGTCGAAGCCGAAGATCGAGGACTACCTGGCACAGGTCGAGGAGGCGAGCGCTGCGCAACTCCTGGTCGAACTGATTCTGCTGGAGTTCAATCTGCGTCGTGATTCGGGTGACGTGCCGAAGATCGAAGACTACGTCGTTCGCTTTCCCAAGCATGAAGCTCTGCTGCGAGAGAAGTTCAGCGAGATTCAACAAGCGACAATTGATGCCACGAGCGCCCCACGGTCGTATGGCCTGGAGTTACGCCCCGGCGAATTGTTCGGACGCTATCAGTTGCTCTCGCCACTCGGACGCGGCGGCTTTGGCGAAGTGTGGCGGGCCAGGGATCCCGTCCTCAATCGCGAAGTGGCAGTCAAGACCCTGCGGCTCGACAAGTCGACCAATCCGGAACTCAATCACAACCTTGTCAAGGAGGGACAGCATCTCGCCCGGCTGAGCCATGAACACATCGTGAAGGTGCTCGATGCAGGCATCTCCGGCGGCCGGGCCTTTCTGGTTTCGGAACTCAAGGAAGGAGGCACGCTGGCGAAGCGCATCAAGGACGGCCCTCCGATCGAGCGGCACACGGCCGTGCATTGGGTGCTCGACATGGCGCGGGCGTTGCAGTCGGCACACGAGCAGGGGTTCATTCATCGGGATCTCAAGCCCGGCAACATTCTGTTCGACGGTAAGGGCAACATCTGCGTCGCCGACTTCGGTCTCGCGGCTTCGGAGTACGATCAGCTCGGCGAGCCGTCGGGGATGATGGGCACCTGGGCCTATGCTCCGCCCGAACAGATTCGCGGCGACGCGCGCCTGGCCGACCCGCGCAGCGACATCTATAGCCTGGGAGTGATGTTCTACCAGTTGCTGACCGGCCGACTGCCCTACGTGGCGCAGACGACTGTGCAGTACAAGCAGCAGGTTCTCGAACGCGAGCCGAGGCCGTTGCGGTCGATCAACGCCGAGATTCCGTCGGAGTTGGAGCAACTCTGTCTGAAGTGTCTCCGCAAGGAAATATCGCAGCGTCCCGGCAGCGCGCAGGAGGTTGTCGAGTCGCTGCAGACATGGATCGAACACCAGGCACAGCAGCCTGCAGCCGTCATAACCATTTCATCCGATCGCAAGGGGGCGACCGCGATCTGGTGGGCAGCGGCGGCGCTGGCCCTCGTGGCGGTGACGGCGGCCTTCGCCATTCCTGGTATGTTGCGGGACGGCGATTCCGGACTGGGGGCCAACCAGGGGGTCGGAGCCGGCCCCACTGACGACGGCCTGAACTGGCAAAACCCCGAGGTCGTCGTCTGGGGAGCGCGAAACGTCGACGTGGACAGGCACTTTTTCGATGCAGACCGTGACTGGTACGAGTTCGACGCAGAGGCTCAATCCCTGTTCAAAGCAGGAATCTGTGAAACTGATGTCTTGACTTTGGACACCACCATCCAATTTGATGGACCTACAGGGACGGCAGGCGTCTTCTGGGGGTTGAACCGCGTTGTGGACGAGCAGTTCGACCAGCAGTGTTTCTGCATTCAAATCGGACAACTCACATCCGCAGTTGAAAACGTCACAGTGGTTCGCGAGTACGGCATCGCGATTCTTGCCGGGCATCCGAAAGTGATGGCGGATCTCTATGTCACACATTTCGACCGCGAGAGCAACAACGACACGATTCAGTTGCGAGTGCGAGTCGATGCGACGAGCATTCAGGAGATCACGGTGAACGGCAAATCGCTGCTCACCGTGCCAATCGAACTTTCCAAACACGACTGGTATTCACTGAAGGAATCCGGTTACGGATTCACCGGACATGGAGGTACCTTTTACGTCGAGGCGTTCTCGGCGGAATGACGCAGGAGGCGGGTCACTTACTCCTTGTCGACAGGGGCCTACATGCCGAATTGCAGTTGCACAAAAAAAGAACCATACCCGGGCTACGTGATCTACGATGTGACGGTGACATTCGACTACGTCGCCAGTGGTGCGGGGCTCAGGCTCCAGACGACTCCACCGCCCTTCGCACAGACACTGAACGCTGCGGGCGGAGTGGTCGCTTCCGGAACGATGACTCCGTCCGGAACACAATATACTGTCACGTTTTCTAACCAGTCGGCCTGTCCCGCGAAGTCGAAGGTTTTGTACAGGGAAGAACAGATCAACGCGACGGCAGTCGAATCGACCGGCTGCCCCTGCACGAATTGCCGTAAGAAGGATGGCGTCGACGATGAGAAGCCCGGTAAGGGGAAGAAAAAGAAGAAGTGACGCGGTGTTCGACCGTGAGTGACCGAGTGACGACCTTTGCCTGAAGGAATGACGGGGAATCGTCTCGACTCTCCGCATTTCTGTCGCGGCTCCTCCGCTCTAAACTCCTCACTTCACTCTCCACAGCTCACGAGCGCCATCACCGCGAATGCGGTCCCGGCGTGCGTGATGAAGTGGTGGCCGTCCTTCTTGAGCGACCGGGTGAACCACCGGCCGCTGATGCGTTGGTGGGACTTGAGCCATTCCAACCCCTGCACGATTCGCGGGTCGTCGGCCGCGAAGCCGGTCTCTCTCAGCACATAGATGACGAAGCCGGTGCCGTAGCCGTCACTGATCTCGGGCGTCTGCGGTGTGCCGTCCTCGCGTTCCCAGTTGCCCAGTGACGAGAGCGACCAGCCGCCGTCTGCGTGTTGAAGTTCGAGCAAGCGCGTGATGCAGGACTCGCGTTCCGCGTCGGTCATCAGGTCAGGGATGTAGCAAGCGGCCCAGAGTCGCATCGTCTCCTGATGCAGGGTCTCGCACGGATTCTCGGCGAAGTAGCGGCGAATGCCCTCCATGCCCGCCAGGGCGGCGGGGGTCTGGGAGTAGTCGTCGGGAGCGACGCCGACGGCCAAGGCGGCGAGCGTCACGCCGTAATGGTCGTCCATCTCGAACGGGGGCCAGTCGCAGTCCAGCCACGTCCAGCCGCCATCGTCGCGCTGCGACTCCCACATGCGGTCGAGTGCAGTCCGCGCCTCCGTGCTCAGTTCGCCCGTCGTCTGTGCATCGTTGAACGCCAACGCCGCTGCCGCCGCGACGACCTCGGCATCCCACCGCGGCCCCTCGGTCTGCCAGCGCTCGTTGACGAGCAGGTTCGCGAAGTCTCTTACCTCGCCATGTGCATCGGCAGCACCCGACACGAGCGGCCGGGCATAGAGGTACGCGAAGTTCGTATGGCATGTGAAGCACTGATGGTCCTTCTGCCATGTGAGGGCCGCAGAATCCAGAAACCTCACAGCCGCATCGAGCGAGAACTGTTCGGCAAAGGCCTCATCATTCAGGTTCGGCCCCGGGTCGACGGCATCGGCCAGCGTGGGGGAATCGCCAGCGTGGATGAGCGAGCAAGTCGAAATCACGACGAGCGCGATCGGCGCGAACCACGGGCGATTACAATGACGAACACTCATAGATGCCTGCTTTCGAAGGGATGAGGGCGATCCGGCGAATCTCCGACTCAGTGTGACTGCGGCTCGAGTTGTCGGCAAGTGGTTCCATACCTGGCTGCCTGGCAGGGCGTTTGCAACGGACAATGCTCTTCACTCCGTGACGGCTGCCCACGCGCGTCGGGCGCCGCATTCCAGAATCGACTCGACATGAACGTGCATCGTGGAAAGCCCCCGCCGGCCAAATTCTATTGTTTTTGAATTGGGTCTCGGCGATCCACGACGCGCACAGTCGGCACAACTCGCGCTGCATATGTTGCCACACACACCGCGATGGCGGCCGGCAGGAATGTCATCGCGCCGCTCATATAACGATCGTTCGCCGCCTGAACGAGCACCACCAGCAGGCCATTCGCGAAGGCAAAGGCGACCGCGAACCAGCACAACAGATGCAGTTCCTGGAACGTCTGCCTGGCGTCCTGATCCCGGCGCGTGGGATCGGAGAATCCGCCGTCGGGCGATGACGGGTCGGGTCCGCGCCGCAGCGCCACGAAGTGAACGCCGAGCAGAATCGCCCACAGCAACACGCAGCCTCGATCCAATGCCGTCAGTTGCACAACCTGCGCGACGGCGTGCCACGAGTTCATCACCAGCCAGCGAAAGTAAGCTCGCGGATACAAGAACAACAGTTCTTTCCCAAGTTGCGAGAGAGCGTTGTTGACGGCCACATCGTCATTTCCGTGAATCTCCCTGGCGGCGGGCACCGCCATGCCCCACACGGTCGGGTTGTACATCGACTCCATCGTGAGAAAGTCGCCGGGCGGCGCCCAGTTCGGCATCTGCGCTCTGTAACGCAGCATGGTCTCGGCAATCGGCCGCACATCGGCCGACAACTTGTTCAGCGCGGCGGGCTCGAGGAACTGCCCCGTCACTCCAACGAGGTTGAAGCCTCCAAACGACACGATCCCAAAGTGCCCGACGATGAGCCACCGCATGACGCAGTACAGCAGGAAGGGAAGCACCGTCGCCGCCACGTATCTCAGGCACCGGCCGGCGCTTTGGCGAAATCGCTCTCCGCGACGCAGAAGAAAATGATCCAGCACCAATGCTGATACCGGCCAGAGCGGAATCAGAAAGATATACGCGGGGCGAGTCAGATACGTCAGCAGGGTCGCAGTTGCCAATCCAGCCCAATTGAGAATTGAGTTCTTGGAAGACATCGTGGCAAAGAAGAAGCCCGCGGCGGCGATCGCCAGCGATATCGCGAGTGAATCAGTAATGATCAGCGGTCCAAGTTTCAGTGCGCTCCTGGAGAACATCAGCACTCCGGCCGCGAAGAGTGCCGTGCTGCGACGATACCCTGCTTGAACAATTCCGCGATAGAAGATGAGACACGCGACCACCAGCGCCAGCCATTGCGCGAACGGGACAGCCGATGGGTGATCGGAGACGAACTCCACCGTCCTGAGAAACAGCGGATAGCCCGGTGTCCGCATATCCGAGAGCACTGACTTCACACTGGTCCAGTCGAATTCACGATAGCCAATGGTGTCGGGCTGTTCGACCGGTTGGAAATGATGCGCGAGATATGTGACGACCAAGGACGCCGTCACTAGCCCTGCGAGCCAGCAGGCAGGTTCACGCGCCCAAGCCTTCATCGTATTGTCTCCGAATGAGACCTCGAACTGCGTGATTCAGCAATTGATCGGCCGACCATCGACATTGAAAGGAGTGTCGGCCAAGGACGGCTCCATTACAACACGTCGTCCACTTGCGTGTACAGAAACGTCACGCCGCCGGTGGCGTAATTCGGAACGTCGGCGACGGCGGCCTGACCTTCGGGAGTCGCCAGGATCGCTTCGATCGCTTCGCGCGAGTCGGCATAGAGGTCGGCGATGTAGTAGTACTCGCTCGGCTGACCGTCGGGGGTTCCCTGAACCTTGCCGATGGTCCACTTCTTCAATCCTTGCATTCGTTTCGCGAGCGGAATGTGGATCTGCCCGTAGTACCGATCGAAGGCCGCGGGATCCTTCGGATGACCGTAAAGCACGAGGAGACGAATCATGGATTGGCGATTGGCTGATGGCCAATGGCTGGTGGCCAGAAGCCAGGGGTCGACGTGCGAGTTGATTCCAATTCACTCTGGCTGTCAGTCATTGGCATCAGCCATCTCATGCTCCACGAATGACGACCGCGCTCGCCTGGCCGGTGTGACAGAAGTTGAGCTTGAGGAACAGCTTGTTGTCGGTTGGCGTCGTCTTGCGGACGATGTTCAGATTGCAGGCCGGGTCGGGTTGGTCGCAACCCACGGTCGGAGGAATCATGCCGTGCGAGAGGCCGATGATCGAACCCGCGGTTTCCAGAGTGCCGCAGCTCGCGCCCGAGTTGCCCAATGCTCCCTTCAGCGCCGTCACCGGCACCTTGCTGCCGAGAGCACCGAAGGCTTCGTGAATCGCCCTCGCCTCGGCCAGATCGGAGTCCCACGTGCCCAGGCCATGAGCATTGATGTGACCGATGTCGGCCGGCGTGACGCCTGCCGTCCGCATCGCCCCGCGCATGGCGTTAACCGCCGCTTGTTGGAGATCGACCTCCCCGGTACGGCTGCACACACTCGTGCTTCGTCCACCGAGCATGTGGGCCAGAATCTTCGCCCCACGGGCCTTGGCGTGCGCCTCGTTCTCGAAAACCATCGTACAGGCCCCTTCGGCCATCGTCTGGCCGTTGCGGCGAACGTCGAAGGGACGGCAACTGTGCGTCGGGTCATCTGGATCGAAGGCCACTTGATACCACATCCGGGTATGCATCGATTTCACTTCGTGCAGCCGAGTTCCCGTGGTACCCGTGAGCATGATGTCCGCCCACTTTCGGCGGATGACCGACAACGATTCGGTCATCGCGCTGCAGCCGGTGGTTTCATCCAGCGTGAGCGAATTGTTCGGCCCGCGTGCGTCGAACGTGATCCCGATATGACAGGCCGGCATGTTGGGAAGAATCTGCAAGAGCCAGAGCGGGTCCATCTTTCCCAACCCGTTCGCGCCCCAGCCGGGGATCGAGAACTCACCCGACTCCGTCATCGAGACTTTGATGCCGTCGGTCAGTTTCGTGGGCAAACTGAGCATCAGGTTCGCGCCGTAGGCGACACCCACGCGATTGCGATCGAGTTCGACGCCGTTCTGTTCGGTGGCTAGTGCGCCCTTCTCGTCCAGGACCAAACCGGCTTCTTCGACGGCCAAATTGGCGGAGGCTACCCCAAGCTGGATTTCATGGCACATGAGCTTGATGCTCTTGCGCTGCGGCTTGAGAAACACCTTTCTGGCCGACTCTTCGGTAAATTCACGGACTTCACCAACGTACTCACCCGGAGCCGCCGTGCAGTGAAATCGCTGGGACTTCTCGATACCGCTCTTGCCGGCGGCGAGATTCTCCCAGAACGTCTGGCTCCCGACCCCCAGGGGACTGAGGATGCCGACGCCGGTTATGGCAGCAGATGCGACTTCCACCAAAATGTGCCTCAACAGAGTACGACCCACCGCCGTATGACCAATCTCGGCGGCATGCACGGCTGCCAGTTCTCGGCAGATGGGACCAAAAGTCTGAACTGTCCCTCTAATACGATCAAGGGATCGTAGCGGATGACCCGCCCCATCAACCACCTTGAGTTGATCCGGGAGTGCCAAGTATTCGGCACTTAATGGCTTACGGCTACTCCGGTGCTTGGGATTCGGGCAGCGTGAGAGACTGACTTCAATCGCCCTGCCGCTGTCGCCTCTCGTGTACAGCCCGCAGATCTTCTCAATCCGACGAAATCCGCCTGACCACGCTGGCAACGAATACTTAGCATGCTTATCATTAGGTATCAACTGATTCGATATCGCATGGAGCCGACAGGTGCTCAAGCAGGACTTCCGCACGAGTCACGGGTATTGGGTGCACATGACCGCCCATCGGTTCGAGTGCGCCATGAACGCCGAACTCGCCGATGAGGGGATCACTTACCGGCAGTGCCAGGTTCTCGCGTGGCTGTCGCTCGAGGGGAATTTGTCTCAGGTGGAGTTGGCGAGATTTATGCATGTGCAGCCATCGACGCTGGTGCCGGTGCTCGACCGCATGGTGCGGGATGGACTGATCGATCGCAAATCAGCCCCTGACGACCGCCGCAAACGCATCATCACGCCGACTCGCAAGGCACTGCCCGTCTGGAAACGGATCATCAAGTGTGTGCAGCGCGTCAGGGCGAAATCGCGTGCAGGATTGAGCGACGAAGAAGTCATCCAACTGAGATCGCTGCTCATGCGGGTGCACGACAATCTGGGCGAACCACTCGACAAGGCGCGGGTCAAACCTGTCGGCCCAGAACAGAGCCTGCCGGTAACTCGACCCTCGCGGCGCGCCATACAGCAGAAGTGACACTGAAAGACCGACGATGAACTGCAACAGCACATACCGAACACTCTGGGCGGCACTCGCGTGCGTCTGGCTGACAGGATGCAGTCAACCGAACGATTACGTCGCTCCCCCTCCACCGCAGGTCACTGTCGCGTTGCCGATCGGAAGGCCGGTGCAGGAGTACTTCATCACGACCGGACAGACGCAGGCTGCGTCGACCGTCGAGTTGCGGGCCATGGTCGACGGCTACCTCGAAGAAGTGAAGTTCGAGGATGGCGCCCTCGTGCAGGCAGATCAGTTGTTGTATGTGATCAAGAAGGATCCCTTCGAGATCGCCGTCCGCACCGCGCAGGCCGATCTGGACAAGGCCGAGGCACAACTCGCTCTGGCGGATCAGCAGCTCACTCGCGCAACTGCACTCGCTGCCGAAGAGGCGACGCCCGTCAGCAACCTCGACATCCGTGAAGCCGAGCAGGCGGCCGCGGCGGCCGATGTCGAGGCCGCCGAAGCCGCCTTGGCCGATGCCGAACTCAATCGCGATTACACCGAGATTCGCGCGCCGTTTGCCGGGCGCATCGGCCGGCATTTGGTCGACCGGGGAAACCTGGTGCAGGCCGAGACGACCTTGCTGGGGATGATTGAATCAGTCGATCCGATGCATGCGTATTTTGCCGTCAGCGAAAGCGACCTGTTGCGATTCCGCGAACTGCAACGTAGCGGCGAGATGGAGTTGGACGCGGAACAGATTCCCATCGAAATGGCGCTCGGCGACCGGGGCGAGTTCGAGTTCGAAGGTCGCCTCGACTATCGCGATTTCGGAATTCAGTCGAGCACCGGAACCACGATCTTTCGAGCGAAGCTCGACAATCCCGACGCGCAGCTCATTCCCGGCATGTTCGTGCGTGTGCGGATGAAGGTTGGCGAACCCACGCCGATGCTGCTCGTCGACGAGCGCGCTCTTTCCGCCGACCAGCGCGGCGAGTACCTCACGATCGTCAACAGCGACAACGTCGTCGAACACCGCGTGGTCGAACTGGGCGAACGGCAGGGCCCATTGCGGGCGATTCGTAGCGGTTTGAGAGCCGATGAATGGGTGGTCATCAACGGCCTGCAACGGGCCAGACCCGGAGTGACGGTGGTACCCGAACAGAAGACGATGGAAGCGGTGGAAGAAGTTGAGAACGGAGAAGTTGTGAATGACGTGAATGAAGAAGCTGCGGACGAAATCGATAACGAACCAGCTTCAGAGAACGCCGAGCCGGCGACCGAATAACTCCTCGACGATCAACCTCCTGCCTATCTCTCGTCTCTCGACCCTGGACCCTCGTCCCTAGACCAAACCCGTGTTCTCCAAGTTTTTCATCGAGCGACCGATCTTTGCCAACGTGATTGCCATCATCACGTTGCTCATCGGCCTCGTTGCGCTCTTCGCCTTGCCGATCGAGCAGTACCCGTCGATCACTCCGCCGACGATTCGCGTCACGACGGTGTTTTCGGGAGCGAATGCGACGACCGTGTCTCAAGCAGTGGCCGCGCCGATCGAGCAGCAGGTCAACGGCGTCGAGAACATGATCTATATGCAGTCGACCAGTTCGGGGGACGGCTCGTACACGTTGACCGTGACTTTCGAGATCGGCGCCAATCTTGACGACGCTCAAGTGCTCGTGCAGAACCGCGTCGCGATCGCGGAACCACAGCTTCCCGAGGAAGTCCGCCGGCAGGGGATCAGCACCAAGAAACAGTCGACCAACCTCATTCTGGTGATTTCGCTGACGAGCGACGACCCCGCCCTCGACCGCGTATTCATGACCAACTACGCCTCGCTGCGTTTGCGGGATGAACTGAGCCGCGTCGCCGGCGTGGGCGAGGTAACGATCTTCGGCAACGCCGAATACAGCATGCGGGTCTGGCTCGATCCGCAGAAGCTCGAGTCCCGCGACCTGACTGCGCAAGACGTGATTGCATCGCTCGCGGAGCAAAACATCCAGGTCGCACCCGGCCAGATCGGACAGCCCCCGACTCCGGCGGGCAATGCGTTTCAATACACGCTGACGACGCAGGGGCGGCTCACTGAGCC
>JANNSB010000183.1:0-3492 GCA_031402175.1 Planctomycetaceae bacterium | reverse complement strand
CTCGGCGAATGGCACGAGCGCATTCCCGAAGCCTTCGAGTGGCTTGCCAAGCGAGTGCAGGACGAGCATCCCCGAGTGCGGCTCGAAGCGGTCTGCGCGCTGCGTCGCATCCACACGCCGCAGTCGGCTGTGGTGGCTTTGGGAGCGCTCGATCACGAGATGGACCCGTGGCTCGACTACGCCTTGTGGCAGACCGTTCGCGAGCTCTCGCCGGTGTGGCATCCCGCGCTGGTCAGCGGCGAACTTGATTTCTCCGGTTCTCCGACGCATCTGGCCTTCGCGCTCAAGTCGGCTCCGTTCGCGGAGGGGGTGCCGATCTTGCTCAATTTGCTGGCCGGCGGCAGCGTTGCGGGTAATGCGGTCAACGATGTGATTGACGCGATCATCACGCATGGCAGTCCGTCCGACCTGCAGCAGTTTCTGACGTGGACGGTGGGCCTTGCGGATCAGCCTGCCACGCAGACGAGCGCCCTGGATGGCCTCATTCGCGCCCGGCAGCAGCGGAGCGTCACTCCTGATGGATCGCTTGACGCTGTAGTCGCCTTGTTGAACTCCCCGCACGTCGATGTGCAGGCTTTGTCGGCCCGCTGCGTCGGCTTGTGGAGCGTCGCTGATTCCGCCGATGATCTCGTCGCTCTGGCCACGCGCTCGCTCGCGGAGCCTGCGACCCCGCCGCATGTGTTCGATCACCTTGCGATCGCACTGGCCGACTTTCAGTCTCCTGAAGCGGTCGAAGTGCTGACGAACTGGCTGAACGAACCCCGCACAGCGCGAGCCGCCATCGAAGCCTTGCTCAACATCGATCCCTCACGGGCCGCGAGGTCGGCCGTCGACTGGATGCTCGCCTCGCGCCCTGAGGAAAGCCGCCTGTCGCAGGACGATCTCTCGCGTCTATTCCGCAGTTTCGTCAATCGGCAGGACGGCCCGGCAATGCTGACACAGGCACTCGCCGGCCAACAGATCGTGCCCGATGCCGCCGTCATCGGCCTGCGAGTCACGTCATCCACCGGGCTGCCATTCCCCGAACTCGATGCCGCACTCACCGCGGCTGGCGGCGTGATCACGGGGCCTGTCGTACTCTCAGACGTCGAGATGGCTGAAATGGTGACCTTCGTCGAAACCAATGGCGACGCGCATCGCGGCGAACAGATCTTTCGCCGCGCCGATCTCAACTGTCTCAAGTGCCACGCCATCGGTGATGCCGGCGGAATCGTCGGACCCAATCTAGTCAGTCTGGGAGCGACGGTTCAACTCGATTACCTCGTCAACTCCCTGCTCGATCCCAACAAGAACGTCAAGGAGAACTTCCACACGACGGTGATCGCCACGCTCGACGGCGACATTATCTCGGGCATCAAGGTCCGCGAGTCGGCCAGCGAAATCGTGCTCCGCAATGCTGAAGATGCCGAAGTGACGATCGCCGCCAGTCAGGTGGATGAACAGGCCCAGGGAACGTCGATGATGCCCACCGGCCTGACGCAGAAACTCACGCGGGAAGAAATGGCCGACCTCGTGGCATTTCTGTCGGCTCTCGGCCGCGTGCCGGAGTTCACGGTGCAACGCGATCCGGTCGTCCGCCGCTGGCTGGCGTTGCAGCCGAGCGATACGGCGATCCATCAACTGTCGCGCACCAGCTACTCATCGGCCGCCGAAGACCTGCCGGCTTTCCAATGGTCTCCCGCCTACAGTCGCGTGACGGGATCGCTGCCGGTGGGTGAACTACCGGAACTGAATATCCGCTACCGCACGGCCGAAGGAGGACGCGGCGTGAGTTTCGTCCGCTGCGAGATCGATGTGACGCAACCCGGCCCCGCCACTCTGCAGTTGGGCGACGTGACGGGCCTGTCGGGCTGGCTCGACCTGGAACCGATGGATCTGGCTGCCGGCGCGCCGGTAGAACTGACCCCCGGCCGGCATCGGCTGACATTCGTGATCGACCGGGCACTGCGGGACGGCGATCTGTCACTACGAATCGAGACGGCCGAGGGTGGAGCGGCGGTGGAGATCGTGGGAGGGAAGTGAGACTGCGCCAGTGAAATGTCCCGCCAGGGACAATCGACAATAGCCCACCGATTTATCGGTGGGCGAGCGATGTCCCTCCATCTCAGAGTCCCGCAGGGATGACAGAATGAGCCATCGAGAGGAACATGCTGATCGAATCCCTCATGAGGCGCGATCCGCAATAATCCGTGCTCTTTCGTCCCTGATGGGACGAGTGTTCTGCTCACTTGACACGGCAAACGTCGGCGCCGTGCGGTCACAAACGGCGCGCCGTCAGCCCGACAAGAGTACCGCGAACTGGACAATAAGTGCCGCCAGCGCAAAGCGTTGAATGGCAGCGACGCTGATACGAGATTTCACGGGCGGGTCGGGTTGTCCTTTTGTTCCATGTGCGAAGGCCAAAGTGGCCGCAGCCGCAATAAAGACCGGCAGCGCAAGCATGATGGCACCCATCAGATTCATTCTGTTTTCCTTCGGGCCGATGTAGGCGGAGACGATGAAGGCCACTTGCAGGCCGATCAGCAGTAACAATACGACCGCCGACACCAGCATCAGGATGCACAATCTGGAAATGTTGTTCGGCAAATTCAACTACTCCCCTTCCAGCGTCGCCAGCGCCGTCGACTCGAACTCCTCCAGCCGCTCGTCCACCGGTGGCGTCTCGCCATTGATCTGTTGGTGCGCCTCCGCGTAGAGCACCTGAAACTCCAGGTAGTCGAACCACGGAATCGGCAGGTATTGGACGCCGTTGTCGACGAGCGTCGTCGTCCATTCGTCGAGCGACTCGCTCGACTTCCGCAGGGCGTAGTTCGCGTCGGCTTCACGGCCCGCCCGGTGGTACGACATCGCCAAGAGCGGCAGCGCGACACGCGCCGCCGGCCAGAACTGCGAATGAGCCGTCGTCTCCAGCCGTGCGGTCGCCTGATCGAACTCGCCCGCTCGAAAGTGCGCCATGCCGCAGACGTACGACTGCAGTTCCAGCGGCATCCCCATGAAGAGTTGCGGCCCCATGCCGAACCGGGGAGGACCGTTGTCCTGCGGCCTCTGGCCCATCTGGGGTCCGTTGCCGAAGGGAGGAGGATCTCGCGGGAATGGAAATGGCTCGCCGTCAGGACGCGGCCCCTGTGGCTGATCGCCATCGCGTGATTCCGGCCGCGGTCGGTCTCCACCTGGACCTCTACCAGGAAAGGGAGGACCGCCGGGAGGTCGCGGCGGCTGTTGAGCTAGCAGGTCCTCCATTCGCGCCGCCAGCGCTGCGTGATTCGCGCCGCTAATGTCCGTCAAAGACAAGCTGCGGATCGCCATCGTCACGAACATCGGATCGTCTGACTGATCGAGTTGCTCTCCCAATGTCCGGCACGCTGTCTGGTACGCATGTTCGTCTCCCGCGTAGAGACACAATTGCGGCACCCCCCACCAGCCGGGGTTGTTCGCTGGCGCTCCGAGATCTAGAGCCTTCGCGTAGTCGTCGGCCGCCAGTTTCCACAGGCC
>JANNSB010000182.1:0-5002 GCA_031402175.1 Planctomycetaceae bacterium | reverse complement strand
CGCGAGAGTTCAGTTGTCAGTCAGCTGTTCGGTTCAGTAGTCCTCCGGCATAAGAATGGTGGTGGCCGAGCGATCGGCCTCGGTAATGATCCAGAACTTCCGGCCCGCGGCAGTGTGATAGACGGAGAACAGCCGGAACCCTTCAACCAACGAGAGTTCGTTCTCCTGCCAGTCGTCGGGACCACAGTCACCCCAGTCGCCGGCAAGATGCCGGGCGAGTGCGCGCTGCACATCGGCCTGCGGAAGTTCCCGTTGCGCAGTCGCCGTGATCACGATTTGTCCCGGAGAAAACGTCCCGCAGGCGCCGCAACGACCTGCGGCATCAGTCAGTTCTTCCTGAATACGTACCTCCTTCGTAAGAGATTGATGAGACATCGGCGGCGACGTGCCGCCGATCAGTACTGCGTGCGCCACGAATCCGTTGCGCAGAGTTCTGTCACCACGACGAAACGCCGTTCCTACCAGACACTCTCGCTCAGGAACTGCCGTTCTGAAGTGAAGGCAGCGTCGTACAGTCGCGAGGGGTCTTCCGCGATCTTGATGTTTGTGGCCACAACGCGCCAGGCATGCACGCAAGTGAGGATCGCGACGCAGCAGCCATACAGGCCCAGTATCCCTGGGAGTGACAGGAACCGTTCTTGATTTACGAACAGCAACGGCCACCAAACCAGGCTGGTCAGGAAGAACCCCGCCTTTGCGGGAGCCTTCCAGTTGAACTTCCGCTTGGGAAATCGAAATCGATCCGGCCACGTTGTCGTGAGATCGAATACTGGCCCCGATTCCACATCGCTGAAGTTGCAAGGAGGCCAAATACTGGCCATACCATCTTGCCGCTTGCCAAGGCAGGTCCAAAACTCGGCTACAGAGCGGAAATCAACCCCCGACACATTCGCCGCGAAGAGCTGCGGCGTGTCGAACACTGCGTTCCGCACAAGACAGCCAGGCAGGCTGGCGTACTCCAGGTTGACGCGTACCAGACGTGCGCTCGAGAAATCGGCCCCGACGAATCGGGCATGCGACATGTCAGTATGGTTAATCTGACACTCCCGTAGGACGGCATTGTCCGCCTGGATTTTTTTCATGCTCCCGTTCTGGAAGACCGATCGGGAGAAGTTGGCCTTTGCAGCGTTCACACCATCGAGAACGGCGTCGCGGAATTGCGATTCGGTCATGTCGGCCTGGGTCAGGTCGGCACCTGTCAGGTTGGTGCGAGTGCACGAGGCATTGTGCATCGTCGCGGATCGCAGTATCGCCTGCGACAAGTCGGAATCATCCAGCATCGCTCCCGAAAGGTTCGCCCCCTCCAGGTTGGCTTCGGTCAGGTTCGTGTCCCGCAGATCGGCGCCAGAGAGATCCTGGCCGACGAGTTGAGCGTTTCGGAGGTACTTGTTGGCCAGGTAAGCGCCGGCCAGTGTGTCGCCGGGATGCTCGTGAATCGCCTGCCCGGCGGCGTTGCAGATAGTCACCATGTCAGCCCTTTGTGAAAGAGAATGGGGAAGAATCCCGTTCCGTGGTACACGAACGGGACCGGAAGCAGTGCTGCTCGATGCCGAGAGAGCAGTCGGGCGAGAGGCGGATCGATGTCGTGGAGCAGGCCGAGTTCTGCCGCATCTACGGCATCACGGTTTCCAAGCTCCTGGCCGCCGCCGGGATCGAGTAGACAGACTGCTCAGCGGTTGTCGAGCCCGTTGGCAAGAATGAACACGGGAATCACCGCGAGCATGATCCAGAAGAATCCGCTGGTGCCGGTGACGCACGCGCAGCAGCAGACTCCTGCGAACAGTATGACGCCGAAGCTGACGGCATCGTGACGAGCGGATCGACTCATTTTGAGAGTTCACGTGGCATGGTTTTGGTCCTTGTTGATGAAGTGAGTGCGGATCATTCCGCATGAAGGAAGCGAATCGCTGTTGGCCGAGCGGAGGCCAAGCATGGCAATGGTCTGTGGCACCAGACCGCTCCAGGCCGCAACAGCTATGAGCGCTTCAAATCATATGGATCAAAAACGCCCTGAATTTAGCTATGGCTGGCAGCAGCGCTCGTGCCGCTGCAGATTTCGGTCTGGCTGGAAGTCGAATTGCGGCTGAACCACACGGAATTTGAGCGGGCCATGGCTGGATCAACATGCGGCGCGTGTCGCGGGTGCGCGGGTTTGTTAGATTCATGCGAACAGAAATGATGGAGGACGCCAGAATCGACGAGTCGATGGCGTGCGAGTGACGGAGCGCAGGTAGAAACAGAATCCAAAGTGGGCGCAGTGGAATCCGAAGCTCGTACCAGAAAGACGCGCATCGACGTCGCCCTCCGCGATGCGGGGTGGGCCATCGTGCCGTTCACTGCTGCGCTTGACCTGAACTCGCTTGCTCATCACGCGATCGAAGAGTTTCCGACAGCTAACGGTCCCGCCGATTATGCATTGGTCGTCGATGGCCACGTGCTCGGTGTCGTCGAGGCCAAGAAGGTCAGTCTCGGCCCTCAGAATGTTCTTGTGCAGGCGGAGCGATACGCTCGGGGCATTAACGACAGCGAATTCAACTTTCGTGGTTTCCGCACCCCGTTTCTCTATTCGACCAACGGCGAGGTGGTCTGGTTTCATGATGTTCGGCATGAACTGGAATGCTCGCGGCGAATCACCGCTTTCCATACGCCAGCCGCGCTCACCGAGAGACTCTCACGTGACTTTGAAGCCAGTTGCGAATCCCTTCTCGCCACGCCCAACGACCATCCGCGCCTGCGGGCCTATCAGATTGATGCCAACGCAGCGACCGAAGCCGCGATCGCGGCCCACAAGCGACAAATGCTTGTGGCCATGGCCACCGGTACCGGCAAGACGTTCACCACGGTGAACCAAGTCTATCGGCTGATGAAGTCCGGCGTTGCGAAACGTGTTCTGTTTCTCGTTGATCGCCGGGCGCTGGCGGCCCAGGCGGTGCGGGCCTTCGCATCCTTCGAACCCGAGCCGGGACTCAAGTTCGACAAGGTTTACGAAGTCTACAGTCAGCGGTTTCAGCGGGAAGACTTTGACGAGGAGGAGAAGTTCGACCCCAAGATACTGCCGAGCGCCTATTTGCAGGATCCCCATGCGGGACTGGCATTTCTCTACATCTGCACGATTCAGCGCATGGCGATCAATCTGTTTGGGTTCTCTGCTGCGTTCGATCCCGGCGAAGAGACAGACGAAGACGAAGCCGACAAACTCGACATTCCCATTCACGCCTTCGACTGCATCATCGCTGATGAATGCCATCGCGGTTACACGTCGAGCGAGCTTTCCGTCTGGCGCGGCACGCTGGACCATTTCGACGCGATCAAAGTCGGCCTCACTGCCACACCCGCCGCCCACACGAAGGCCTACTTCAACGAAGTGGTCTACCGCTATGAGTACGAACGGGCCGTCCGCGAGGGATTCCTGGTCGATTACGATGCGGTGACGCTCAAGTCGAACATTCGGATCCAGGGCCTGTTTCTAAAGGAAGGAGAGCAGGTCCAGCTCATCGATCCGAAGACGGGCGAGCAGCAACTGGATCTGCTGGAAGATGAACGCCAGTTCGAAACGACCGAGATCGAACGCAAGGCAACTGCCCCCGACTCGAATCGCAAGATCGTCGAGGAACTCAAGAAGTACGCGCTGGAGCACGAGCAGCGGTATGGCCGTTTCCCCAAGACGCTCATCTTCGCCGTTAACGATCTGCCACATACTTCGCATGCCGACCAGCTTGTCGCGCTCTGTCGCGAGATCTTCGGTCGGGGTGAATCGTTCGTGCAGAAGATCACCGGCAGCCCAACCGTCGATCGGCCACTGCAGCGGATTCGCGAATTCCGCAATCGGCCGCAACCCGCCATCGTGGTCACAGTCGACATGCTTTCGACCGGCGTTGACATCCCCGATTTGGAATTCATCGTCTTTCTCAGGCCGGTAAAGTCCCGCATTCTGTTCGAACAGATGCTGGGCCGTGGAACCCGTCTCGGAGACAAGTATCCCGACAAGTCGCACTTCACGGTGTTTGACTGCTTCGACGGCTCGCTGCTCGAATACTTCCGCACGGCATCCGCCTTCACTCGCGAGCCACCCGAAAAGCCCTCGCGAACCGTGCAGGAAATCATCGGCGACATCTGGCAGAATCGCGACCGCGAGTACAACGTACGGTGTCTCACTCGCCGGTTGCAGCGCATCGACAAGGAGATGTCAGGCGATGCCCGCGAATTGTTCGCGGCGTTCGTTCCCGACGGCGATGTCGCCAAGTTCGCCGCCACGCTGCAGGATCGACTGCAAACCGATTTCACCGGCACGATGAAGACGCTGCGGAACGAGAACTTTCAGGAACTGCTCGTCAACTACCCGAAACCGCCGAACAGGTTCATCATCGCTCCAGAGGCCCAGGACGAAGTCACTTCCGAATGGCTGATTCGCGACGGCTCCGGGCAGGAATACAAGCCGCAGGATTATCTCGCGGCCTTCGCCCAGTACGTTCGCGAGAACCCCGATCACATCGAGGCGGTGCAGATTCTCCTCGATCGTCCGCGGGACTGGAGCACCGACGCCTTAAGCGAACTCCGCACGAAGCTCAAGGCGAACAAGCTGCGGTTCAGCGAAGAGAACCTGCAGAAGGCGCACGCGATCACCTATCACAAGTCGCTCGTCGATATCATTTCAATGGTCAAGCGCGCCGCGAAGGATGATGCTCCTCTGCTGACAGCGGCCGAGCGCGCCGATGCCGCGATGACGATGCTCAGAACCGGGCAGACGTTCACCGATGAGCAGCAGGCCTGGCTGGGCCGCATTCGCGAACACCTGATCGCCAACCTCTCGATCGACCCGTCGGATTTCGACGACCTGCCCGTTTTTAGCCGCGAAGGAGGCTGGGGTCGGGCGAATCGAGTTTTTGAGGAACAACTTGAAGCGTTGATCGTCGAACTAAATGCAGCCATCGCTGCCTAACACACCCCAAGGGTCGGATACCATGTCAGTTGCCGATGAGAAGCTGGCCCATGCTGAAGAGCA
>JANNSB010000181.1:0-2611 GCA_031402175.1 Planctomycetaceae bacterium | reverse complement strand
GCCGCCGCTGCGGAGACTGCACACGCACCGGGAGTCCCTCAGCATTCGTGGGAGTTTTCATACACGACCTTTTAGCGCTGCCGCTCCACGTCTACCATGCCTGTCTCCGAAAAACTGTCAGCCTCGGAGCGAAAGGCGACTCAGAACCGTAGCCTGATGGATACGCACCTCCTGCAGCAATGCTGGTTCCTCGCCGGTCCGACCGCCTGCGGCAAGTCGGCTGTTGGGCTCGAACTGGCCGAATGCCTGGACGCCGAGATCCTGGCTCTCGACTCGATGTCGCTCTATCGCGGAATGGACATCGGGACGGCCAAGCCCTCCGCGGCTGATCAGTCGCGCGTGCCGCATCGTCTGATCGACCTGACCGAGCCTCACGCAGAATTCAGCGTCGCCGAGTATCTCGACCGTGCCGAGGTTGCTTGCCGCTCGATCATCGAGCGCGGCCACGTGCCGTTGTTCGTCGGTGGCACGGGGCTGTATCTGAGATCGCTGCTGCGCGGCGTCTTCGAGGGACCGGCAGCCGACTGGGACTTTCGACGGGGATTGATGACGCAGGCGGAACAGCACCCGGAGAACTGGCTGCATGAGGAACTGCAGCGGGTCGATCCTGTCTCGGCCGCCCGGCTGCACGCGAACGACCAGCGCCGCTTGATCCGGGCGCTCGAAGTCCATCATCAGACTGGTCAGCCCGCGTCACAACTGCAGAATCAATCACCGTTGCCTGCCGAGTTGCGCCCCAGGCATGTCTACTGGCTGTCGCCACCCCGGGAGTGGTTGCACGACCGCATCAACGCCAGAGTCGATCAGATGATCTCCGCCGGCTGGGTGCGGGAGGTCGAACGCTTGATCAGTGCCGCGCAAGGTCTGGGCCGCACCGCCGGTCAGGCCCTGGGGTACAAGGAACTCGTCGCTCATCTGGCCGGAAACTGCACGCTCGACGAAGCGATCGACCAGATCAAGGCAGCGACGCGGCAGTTCGCGAAACGCCAGCACACGTGGTTTCGACAACTGGAAGAGTGCGCCGAGATCCCGATCACCGGGAATGAGTCGCCGAGCGAACTGGCGGAACGGCTGATCCAGCGCCGCGATCAGTTGGCGACGCGTTGACGCTTGCGTGTAAGTATGTCGGCAGCCTGCGCGAGGGTTTCCATCACGAGATGCCCCATCTTGGGATGCGAGGGTTCAAGATCGGGTTCCAGGTTGAATTCACGGAGCGTGCCGCTGGCTGTTGGGCCGATGCTGCCGATCACGCATTGTCGAGCCGCTGTCAGCCAGGGCTGCAACAGGCCCATCGCGTCGGCCACCTGCACCGCATGTCGCACCTGCTGGGCGCTCGTGACGAGCAGCACATCGAACGTGCCGGCAATCATCTGCTGGATTGAAGACTGCAGCGGGGCGATGTCTTCAGGCAGTTCCCAGCGATAGACGTTGACGGTGATGACATCGGCTCCGCGCGTTTCGAACGCCTGCTTCAATTCGACGCTCGGTGCGCCGTATTCCTGCAGGGCGATCGTCATCCCCGAAAACTGCCAGCCGGCCTGATCGATGGCAGCCAGCAGTTCGTGCCAGGTGTTGGGTTCCGGAGCGCGGACATCGATGTGGATGCCCCACTTCGACAACACCGCCGTCGGCTTCGGACCGCGCACGGCCACCAGACAACGATCGATCGCCGATCGCAGTTCCTCGGCGTCGATGCGGGTCTCCAGCACTTCGCGAAGGGCCGTGGCGCCGACGCCCGTCATGAAGATGACGGCATCGATCTCTCCCTGCATCAATCGCTCGGCGAAGGCGAATGCCTCGGTATTCGATTCGAGCGGCACCTCCCGCATCGTGGGGACGACGGTCGGTTCTCCGCCGTGCCGCTGAATGAGGGACGCCATATCGCTCCCCCGGCGACTCTCGAATGCACAGACTTTCATGGTGGCGATGAACTGAACCGCAGAGCGCGACGTCTGCGTGGATCATACAGGTGAACCCTGAGAAGAAGAAGGAGGAGGAGGGGGACACAAGCCGCCGGCGCGCCCGCCGATCGCCCTGTGGCTGGGGACAGACACGACTACGAACCATCGGCCCCGTTCAGGTTGCGCATCGATTGCCGAGAGTCGAGAAATGAGAGACGAGAATGTGATTCCTCGCACCCCATTTCTCTCATCCCAGAACACCGTTCCAGCGAACCTGTCTCCTTCTGGCCATCAGCCATTGGCCAACAGCCATCAGCAAGCGGAAAGGCTCCGCCTGGGCCGATCGACCACACGGGGGAGTTCGTGACTGGGTGAAGCAGTGGCTCATTCACGCGCCGGGCGGTGGAAACTTCTGTCGAGTGCACTCTTGACGACGGGACGGAATGAACCTCCCTCCCGCCGGCTACCACGGCCCGGCTACGCCGGAAGACACGTTGCCTTTTGGATCGTCACCGGACGAACTCACATTTCTACCCCTACCGTCGCGGTTGCGCGTGCCGTTCATTCTCCCCCCGCAAAACGCTTCCCAGTAACCTTGCGCCCAGAGTGTGCCACTGTTGGCTTGCCCAACAGTGAATGCGGCCGGCGACCTTGTCACGGCTGACCACGCCGCGCAACTCGCCCCCCACTCCGCGCTCACACTGGCGGAC
>JANNSB010000180.1:0-19457 GCA_031402175.1 Planctomycetaceae bacterium | reverse complement strand
GAGTCACAACAGGGGGCACGTCGCCTCCCTTGGTCCCGGCGTCTGGGGACAGACGCCGCTACGCGCCTTGCGGAGTAAGACGCACACATCTGAAGCCACAAGCCTGTCGCCGATCGCCTCAACTATGTCCGTGGACAAATCTCATCCCGACTCACGTTCCGCCTGGCTCAGCCGGCGGCGGTTCTGGACCCTCGTCGCGACCGGCATCGGCTTGATGTTCCTCATCGCGGCCGCTGGCATCTACTACGGCTACACGGTCAATGTGCCGCTCGTCATCTCGCAGGAGACGACGTACATCACCGAGCCGCTGACGGCCGATGGCAAGCGGGTCGACTACTTCGCGGCGGCCGAGTTGATGGCTTGTCCACCCGAAATGGCGACCGATGAGAACGGCTACCGGATGATCGTCGAGGCATTGGGTCCGAGCGAGGATTGCACACCCGAGGAGCGTCGTCAGGTCTACGAGAAACTGGGACTTGAACCGGCTGCCGCTCCGACGCTGACCTATGTACAACCGCACGATTTTCTCATGGAGTATGCTGAGTCGCAGTTGACGGCCGGCGCCTTGCCCGCCGACACGAATCTCTCGGAGTACGAGGGCGAACTTGAGGCGCGGCTGGGCGAGCCCTGGACGGTAGACGATCTTCCGATGATGCAAGAGTGGCTGGATGAGTACAGCACGACTCTTGATCTAATCGTCGAGGCGGCTCAACGAGCGGTGTTCCTTCCTCCATGGACCAGAGTGAACGGTAGCGACTTGTTGCTCGAGGTCACAATGCCGGAATGTCAACGGCTGCGGAGCATCGTCCGCGGATTGGCGGCACGCGCGAATCATCGAGTTGCCATTGGTGACATTGATGGTGCAATCGATGACATGATCACTGCTACCCGTATGGGGCGGCATCTGTCGAATCGTGGAACCGCGATTGAAAGCCTCATCGGAGTCGCCTTGGAGGCCTTCGCCATCGGCCCGGCGAGTTCACTGGAGCATTCACCAACCGAAGAACAGTTGCTGCGTCTGCGCGACGAACTCGACAAGCTGCCGCCGCGCGAGTCTCGTACGTTCTCTCTCGACCTGGATCGCCTGGGAATACTCGAAGTGGTTCAAGTGATGGCTCACGGCGGCTCGCTCGATACCGCCGACATTCGGTTCCTGGAGGGAAGAAGTTATGGGCTGGATTGGAACGAGGTCACGCGCCGCGTAAATCATCATTATGACGAACTTCAGGCGGGCGCGACTTTTTCACTTCCGGACCGTGATGTTGCAGGATGGTTCCTCACACGCACCGAGCGTTCGAGTATCGTGGGCGATACTGTTGCTGGCTCCGGCATTCCCGCGCTGGAACGATACCTGGAAGCGTACCGCCGCAGTGTCTGCAAGGAAAACCTCCTTCGCATCACCATCGCCATGCTGCTCTACGAGAAGCAGCACGGCACATTGCCGCCGGCATATTCGGTCGATGGACAAGGCAATCCGCTGCACAGTTGGCGCGTGCTGATCTTGCCCTACCTCGGCTACGACGAACTCCACGCGCAGATCCGGCTCGATGAGCCTTGGGACAGTACGCACAACTCGCAGTTTCACGATGCGGGTGTGCCGATCTATCAATGCCCATCAGGTTTCCATGCGCCGGGTCAGACGGTCTACACCGTCGTCGAGGGAGACACGACGGCCTTCCACGGCGGCGAAGGAAAGCGGCTCGATACGTTCGGGCCGAACAGTGCGAACCTCATTTTGGTGGCCGAGCGAGTCGCTCCCGTCTGCTGGATGAACCTGACAGAGGAGGTGCCATTCGCAATCGCACAGAGAGGCATCAACATCCACTATCCGTCCACAGGCCTAGGGAGCGAACACACAGCAGGCCTGCACGCGGCCCTGCGGTCGGGTGCGGTGAAGTTCTTTTTGGAGAACATCGCTTCCGAAGATCTACGGGGCCTGCTCGAAGGAACGATCGAACATGCGCCGTGACGCCCGCAGGTCGCTCAAGCTTCGAACTCGCCGTGACCTTCGAGGACCAGCAGTTGTCGCTTGAGTTCGATCCCTTGCGGGGCCGAGAAGCCGCCGAGCCGGCCGCCGGCACCGACGACCCGGTGGCAGGGAAGAATGAGCGGGATGCGGTTTGTCGCCATCACACGTCCGACGGCACGGGCGGCGCGCGGCGAACCGGCCCGCTCAGCCAGTTCACCGTAGCTCACCGTTTCGCCGTAACGCACTTTGCGAAGCTGGTCCATCACTTTGCGTCCGAACGGAGTCAGGTCGGGTCGATCGACTTTCACGTCGCGAAAGTCGTCGGGGACTCCGTCGCCGTAGTCCTTGAGGCGTTGCAGCAGTGCGACCAGCCATGATACGTCTGCGCCGGCACGTTCACCGCGCTCGATGGCCTCAATCGGCAGCGCGGCGATCGCGTTGTTGCGCGTGCGATGCCCGATCGTCAGATTCGTCACAGCTCCGTTCGCTCCAGCGACGGCGATCCAGCCGAGTGGAGTCTCGACGGCTCCGACCTGATGGATACCAATAGGAATGATGTCGCGACTTGAACTCGATGACTGACGCGACGTCCGTGATGGCTTGATGGCAGTGACAGGCATGAAAATGGTCCGGTTTTGGAATCGTCGCCTTCGCTCCGAGAAAGTGCGTCGGCGGTTCCGGCGATGAAACGTATGACGCGGGCATGATAGCAACGGAAGTGCATTCCGTCCGCCGTAGCGGCGGCTGTCCCCAGCCGCCGGGACCGAAGGAAACGACGCGCCCCCTGTTGTGACTCGACGACCGGATGACGTCCACGCACGTCGCCCCGTGTCTGGGGACAGACACGGCTACAAAGAATTGCAGCCTCTCCGCGAAAGGCGACTATGCATGCGGGCGTTCGAGCCAGACCGAACACGGGGCATGATGCAGCACATGGAGCGAAACGCTCCCCAGCAGGAAGCGCTCCCAGGCGGGCTTGCCGGTTGCGCCGAGCACGACCAGGTCGGCGTCATGCTTGACTGCCGCATCCACCAGCACATCGCCCAACGCCTCGGTGCGTTCGATGTGCGTGTCGACATGAGACGTTGCATGTTTGAGTTTCGCCTGGGCTTCGCGCAATCTCTGCTCCGCCAGTTCCTGCTCGCGCTGAAAGATCCCCTGAGCCTCGACCACGGCATTGATGCCGTAGGCGTGGATCTCCTCGATCAAACTATAAACATGCACCGAGCGGGACTCGCCGAGCGGCAGTGATGAGAACCTTTCGACGACTGCGGTCGATGGAACGGAACCGTCGTGACCAATGACGATGTTGCGGATGTCGGTGCGCGTACGATGGCCACGGGCGACGAGCACCGATGTCTTGGCATACTTGGCCACACGGTCAGAGACGCTCCCCAGCAGCACGCGAGAAACCGTGCTCAGATGACGCCCGCCGACTGCGACGACATCGGGAGCAATGCGATCGGCCGCCATGAGCACTTCTTTCGCGGGATGACCGTCCAGCAAATGTGTCGTGACGGAAGCAGCCCAGCTCGCGCAGCGCTCGCCGGCAGACTCAACGAGTTGCCCGGCACGATCACGGCATTCGTCGATCAGCGCATGAATGGCCGAGGGAATGGTGGCCATGTCATGCAGGTTGGCGACGGGACACACCACAGCGAGGTGCAATTCGACCGGACCTGCGAACGGAAAGGTCGACAGCACGGCCTCCGCAGTCCGCGACTGCGGAGACTCGTCGACGGCGAGCAGCACTTTCATGGCGCTATTCCTCAGCGATCAACATCCCGCGGGTGAAGCGATGGCAGTCGATGCAACACATCGTAGCATCCATCCACTTCAGAGCGACGCGGTCGTAGTTCTCCTCTTCGGCAGCCGTGGTAAGTTGCTGAACGATCTCTTGAAAATCACTGCTGAACTGCCGGTACATGGGATCGGTCGAAACTCGCCACTTCTCGGCGGCCCCCAATTCCTGCAGTGTGGCGGTACCCTGCCGGATCAGTGCGTCGTCTTCAGTGCACAGTCCTTCCAGAATCTGGCTGGATGCGTCGAGTTTTCTGCGCATGAATTCCGACAGCTCGATTGCAGCCTCGCGATCGTTGGGTTCATCATCATCGTCGGCCATGATCCAGCCTCCCAGCAGGACGGCGGACAGGGCAACAATCAGCAGACAGGTTGTCCAACGCAGATTTGAAGTCATCAGTGAGCTCCAAGAATGGGGAAAAAGCGAGTTCAGCGTACGGTATAAATCGAATTCGGCAAATCATATGCCAGTAGGGTGAACCGACGCTACAAGGTCGCGCACGCGGGCGATCGAGTCACCTGCGGCCTTTGCGCCAGTTCGCACACATCCTGCGGCGCGCGAATCTGCACACGTCGTGTGACCACGCACAGGCACAGGCCGCAGGAATTGCCGACGTCGGTTGCCCAGCAAGAAGTTCCGTCGCAGCGAATTGATTGCGCAACTAACTTTCTGAGGCCTGACCGGTCTGGCATCCTCAGGATGGCGGCTCACCGCAATGAGGATGAGGTTTCCGATCGTTCATCACTGGAAGGAATGCAGCATGATGTCGCGCCAAACCGTATCCGTTGGCCTCTGGAGTTTCGCATGCGTGGCCCTCGTATTGGGCGTCGTTTGGCGACAACCGACCAAGGCGGCGGACGATGATGTACTCCCCCCGCACGGAACCGAAGTCGCCGACCTGATGCACGCCAAGCTGTCGAGTTCCCAACTCATCCTGATGGGTCTGATCAACCGCGACATGAACGCGGTGCACAGCGCCGGTGAAGAACTGGTATCGCTCGCGAAGTCAGCCGCGTGGATGGATGCAACCGATGACCCGGTCTACTCCCATTTCAATGCGGAGTTTCAGCGCCTGTCGGAACGTATCGTCCGCATGGCACAGAACAGCAACCCCGATGGGGCCGCCTACGCATATCAGGGATTGACGACGACGTGCATCACTTGCCACGAACACGTTCGCGACGTGACGCGCCTCACCCGTGAGGTCGACGAATAGACCTCGACCCCTGCTAGTTCTCCAACGGCTCGCGAATCAACTCGTGGCAATGGACGCATGAGGCCGTCATGTCGAGGTAGGCTTGCAACGCTCCATCGGTGTTGTGGTCGCCCGCGTGGCGAACCAACTCCTTAGTAGCGAACTCGAAGGCATTGAGCTGGCCTTCGTACTCGGACTTGTGTTCGAAGTTGGCGTCGCGCATCCATTGCTCGAGCAGGTTGATGACCTGCATGCGGCGGGCGTTCTCTTCGAGGCTCTCAAAATCGCCGTGGGTGAGGTCTCCGAAGATGTTCTGGGCGGACACCAGCTTGGCCGCCATCCAGCGATCGTGATCGGTCTGCACCGGTTCATCGTCCGCCCTTGAGGGAGCGACCGACATCAGTACACCGGCGGAAACTGCGACGAGACAACTCAGTACGACTGCGAGCAAACGACGATTCATGGCCAGCTCCTTTGGACATTGTTGAGACGCGGGAAACCCATCCTGCACATCGCAACTCGCGCGCCAATGGCCTGTTTCGGGCTACGAAGCAAGGAAACGCCGGGCGAGACCTCATCGTGTGCACCTCGCCTGTGACACTGCGGATCACTTGGTGCACGCCCGCACGTGTGCAGCGTGTGAGTGGCGGGCATCACTCCTGCACAACTACCATCATTCTTCCCCATGCATCCGTCGAAGGCATTGAGCAGAATGGGCCTTGCGGAATGGAATTCTCAACAATGACATCCCTCGATTGCGGCGGAGCAGATTGATGCGGGTCATGAGTTACAACATTCATCGCGGCTTCGGCGCTCGCGACGGCAAGTATCGTCCGCGTCGGGTGATCGACGTGATCGAAGCCCACAACCCCGACATTGTCTGCCTGCAGGAAGTCGCCCTGAAGACGAAACAGGTGAGCTACGACGATCAGCCGGCGATGCTGGCAAGAGAGCTGCATTTCGAGCACGTCATCTTTCAGGGGAACCGCCATCTGAAAGAAGGCGTGTGGGGCAACATGCTGTTGTCACGCTGGCCGATCACGCAGTCCCACCGCATTTCATTGACCTTGAAATGGCGGAAGGCGCGGGGAGCGATTCTGGCCGTGGTCGAAACGCCCGAGGGGCCGCTGCACGTCGTCAACTGGCATCTGGGACTGTCGGCCCGCGAGAGATTGTGGCAGACTCGGCATCTGCTCGGACATCCGCTGTATGGCGAGGCGGCCCATCTGCCGACACTGTTGATCGGCGACTCGAACGACTGGCGGAATCGACTGTGGATCGAAATCCTCTCGAACCATCACTTCGAAATACACACTCGGCCCGTGTCTCGGTACCGCACGTATCCGTCGACGATCCCCATGGGATCTCTGGATAAGGTCTTCTGCCTGGGAAAGATGCACATCAAGGCGTGCAGCGTCGTGCGCGACAAATTGGCAAAGGCGGCGTCCGATCATCTGCCGCTGTTGGTCGACATGCACCTGCAGTCGGACGACGGCGCGCCGGCCACGAATCATTCTCAACCGGATCCCCAGGCATCGTGACGACTTTCGAGATCATCATCACCGCATTGGCCTTCGTGGCGGCGTTCTTCGCGTCGCTGCACGCCGTGCTGAACAAGCGTGATGACCGCTCTGCGCTGTACTGGGTGGTGTTGAGCTGGCTTTCGCCGTTCGTCGGACCCTTGTTGTACCTGTTTTTCGGCATCAATCGCGTGCCGCGGCGGGCCAAGCGGATGAAGAAGCGCCGCGCTTCAGGCCGTCTGGCGGCATGGGCCGCTGCGGCCAAGCGCGGATCTCCCGACGGGATTCCGCCAGAGACGTCGTCACTGGCGCGCTTCATGGATGCCCTGACCCCTTCGCCGCTGACGCAGGGCAACAGCATCGAGCCCTTATGCAATGGCGAACAGGCCTATCCGCCGATGATCGAGGCGATCGACCAGGCGGAGAAGTCGGTGACGATGTGCACTTACATCTTCGAGCGGGACGAGGCGGGACAGCAGTTCGCCGACGCCTTGGAACGCGCCTGCCAGCGCGGCGTCGAGGTGCGTGTGCTCATCGACGACGTCGGCGCTCTCTACGGCTCCCGGGGCATCGTAAACGTGATGCTGCGTGCCGGCATTCGCGTGGCGACATTCTTGCCCACCCGCGTGCCGGGGCGCTTCTGGCATTGGAATCTGCGGAATCACCGCAAACTGCTCATCGTTGATGGGAAAGTAGGATTCACCGGCGGAATGAACGTCCGTCAGCGTCATTATGTCGACATCGGCCATCCGCAGGCCGTGTGCGACATGCAGTTTCGAGTTCGTGGACCGGTGGTGCCGACGATGCAGCAGGTGTTCGCTGATGATTGGGCCTTCACCACCAACGAGGCTCTTTCGGGCCAACCTTGGTTTGCGGAATCGATCGAGCGTCTCGGAGACATCTGGGCCCGAGCGATCTCCGCCGGTCCTGACGAAGACATCGACAAACTACGGCACACCTTTCATGGAGCCATCTCCTGCGCCCGACGGACGCTGTGCATCGTGACCCCCTTCTTTCTGCCTGATCCGGGACTGGTGACGGCTCTTACCGTGGCCGCGATGCGGGGCGTGACCGTGGACATTGTCCTGCCCGGTCACAACCACACCCGGTTCGTGCAGTGGGCCTCGATGTCCTGCCTGAGAGAGTTGATTGTGAGTGGCTGTCGCGTCTGGTTGTCGCCGCCTCCGTTCGATCACACCAAACTCCTGATCGTCGACGGACTCTGGTCGCACATTGGGTCAGGCAATTGGGACGCCCGCAGTTTGCGGCTGAATTTCGAACTCAACGTCGAGTGCTACTCGGCTGATCTGGCGAGTCAGCTTAGCGAGGTGGCCACTGCGAAGATCGACGCCGCTCAAGCGTTGACCCTCGCGATGATCGACGGCAGATCACGTCTCGCCAAGGTGCGTGACGGCATGGCCCGGCTGTGGTCGCCGATGTTGTAATGTCGGACCGGAGCTTACGGCAGCACAAACTCGTGAGTTTCCGGCCGTACCGTCAGGACCGGGCATGGGGCCTTGCGAACCACCCTCTCGGCGGTGCTGCCCATCAGCATGTGCGTAATCGCGCCGCGGCCATGTGTGCCCATCACGATCAGGTCGATATCGTGCTCCCTGGCATAGCGCACGATCTCGACGAATGGAGCGCCTCTCACCACCGACCGAGAGACGGTCAGTTTGTCCTTCCACTTGTGTACCGGCAATTCACTCAGGCTCTTCTCGGCCGATCGGATCAAGCCGGATTCAATATCGCGAACGCTGATGCCGAACTCCGGATACGCGCCTGCGGGTATCTCGATCACGCTCAGGAGATGTAGTTCCGCGCCGAAGACCTCGGCCATTTCACAGGCATACCGCAATGCGTGCCCGCTGCATTCGCTGAAGTCGGTTGCCGCCAGGATTCGATTGATCTTGATCATCTCAGTGCCTCCCGTTTGGTGGGACGAAAACTCTGGGAAATAATTCCGCAAAGCGCGTGCCGTGCATGCAGTTGTCGCAGTTGTGTCATTCGTGAACGAGAAAAGGCCACTGCAGCCGCTGGCATGTGCACATTCGCACGTAAGCGGGCTTGCGGCGCACCCTCGCGGTCAATGTCGACTTCTGTGGTGAACGACATGGTCGATGAACTCGCACTGGCCACCGCCACGCTCGACTTTCGCTACAATTCAATCGAATGCGACGGGTCGTGCTCTGCAGGGGCACGGGCTTTGCATTGAATACTCACTGTCCGAAACCAATAACGGGCCAATGAATACCGAACGAAAGCAATATCATGCCCACGAAAGCCATACCCACGATCACTCCGCACGAACTGGCCGAACGCAAGTCGAGGGGCCAGACAATCCACCTGATCGACGTCCGTACTCCCGTTGAATACGAGGAAATGCACGTCCAGTTCGCCCGCAATGTGCCGCTCGATCGGCTGAACCCGATGGATGTCCTCGCGGGACACGAACGTGCGGAGCCGCTCTATGTGATCTGTCGCTCGGGGAGCAGGGCAGCCAAGGCCTGCGAGTCGATCATCGATTCCGGCTTCGACAACGTTGTCAACGTCGCAGGAGGAACGCAGGCCTGGGAAGCCGCGGGTCTGCCTGTCACGCACGGCCAGGCGGCGATGTCGCTCGAACGTCAGGTCCGCATTGCCGCCGGGTCGCTGGTGTTGATCGGCGCTCTGCTCGGCTACTTCTTCAACGTCAACTTCATCTGGCTGTCGGCCGTCATCGGAGGGGGTCTCGTCTTTTCGGGCGTCACCGACACTTGCGGCATGGGCCTGCTATTGGCGGCAATGCCCTGGAATCAGGTACGAGCGAAGGTCTCCACGAACGACGTTGCATCCGAGGCGCACCCCGATCGCGGTTGCTGCAGTTGATCTTCGCTTGAACCCTCTCGGGCGCACTACTTCGGCGTAACGACGAGCGACATGTTCCGCGGGCCTTCCATGCTGGGGAACTTCTCGACTTTCGCGATATCCTCCAGTGCGGCGACGATGCTCTCCAGCACTTGCCGGCCCATTTCGTGGTGGGCGTTCTCGCGGCCGCGGAACTGGATGGTGAACTTCACCTTGTCCTTCTCTTCGAGGAACATTCGCGCCTGCTTGATCTTGAAGTCGACGTCATGCTGGCCGATCTTGGGGCGCAGACGCACTTCCTTGAGTTGCACCTGATGGGGCTTCGCCCCCTTCTGAGCCTTCTTCTTCTGTTCGTACTTGAACTTGCCGTAATCCAGAATCCTGCAGACGGGCGGGCGCTCGCGAGGAGCGACTTCCACTAGGTCCAGGCTGGCGTCGAAAGCGAGCTTCATGGCATCGGTCGTCGGAATCACGCCCAGCATTTCGCCGTCGTGTCCGACCACTCGAATCGGAGTGATGCGGATTTGCTCGTTAATCCTGTAATTGGTTTCGATCGTGCTTTCCTTCTTGAAAATGGGACCATGCCACTGGCGACGACCGTCGTCGCAAATGGTCTTGGCGATGATTTTTGTCTGGGGGGATCAATCCAGAGATGTGACTTCCCGGTATCCTTGTAACCGGGAATGCAAATCTGGTCAAGAAACGCTCGCACTGCCGACCCTATCGACCAGTCCCGGCATCCATTCTTCGCTGTATCCGGGCCAGCCAGAGAAACGCCAGAAAGTCGTACACGGCATGACACACGATCGCCCGCAGCAGGTTCGGCTCCCCGATCCCCCAGGCCAGCAGGCTCAGGCACATGCCGAAGATCGTCGCTAGCAGGAAGTAACTTCGCGTCGCCGCGTGCGCCAGGCCGAACAGCAGGTTGGCCCCGAAGAACCCGACGAACCAGTGCACGTTCGCCAGCCACGGTTCGAGCACTCCGCGAAACAGCGATTCCTCGCACAATCCCGCCAGCGCGGCGATCAGGAACAATTCCCCGACCGATGCTTTCGCGAGCGCGGGGCCGAACAGTTCGCGAACCAGTTCCCGCAACTTATGCGCCTTGAAGAACACGGCCATCATGGGCAGCATGGCCAGACAGCCGATCGCGATGTCGGACCAATTGAACTGGATCCCTTTCCAGAAGTGCTGCCCCGACACAAAGGCCAGCCCGATCGCGACGGAAAGCGTTCCGAGTTCGATGATAATGCCCCATCGCAGCAAGTCCCGGCGTGAAAGGACGGGATCCTCTGTCTGCGGGGTTGCGGGTACGAGAGCATCATCTGCTGGTTCAGCATCGAGAGCCGGCGGATCAACAGCGTCGTTCATAGGTCGTCTGACCCGAGTCGTCCCTTTCACCGGTGTCGTCATCGACTGTGCCGAACTGTTTCACGCCGAGTGTATACTATCTCATCGGTCCAATTCCTGTGAGATGATGACCGATCGGATGAAGTTCCCACCGCATTTGCGCTGGAGCGACCAACATGCCGATATCGATATTCTTGAAGTTGTTGGGGATCGTCTGTGGCTCGGTGCTAGTGATGGCCGTCCTGCTGCGCGCCGCGGTCACACTCACGAATCGCATTAACCGGCACAACGGCCCGACCGACGACATCAAGACGCACGGGTTCGTCTGGTCAACGATCGTGGCGACGATCGTTTTCGCTCCCACCGTGGGGTGGATCGGCGCAGGGCTGCCCGGCGTACAACCGTCGCAGGCCGATTTCCACATCGTCCCGGTTCTCATCGCGCTACCGATATCGATCCTCATCACCGGCGGCATTCTATCGTTGATGCTCTCGACGACCTGGCGTCGAGGGATGGAGGTCGCGCTCTGTCTGGATGCGATCGCGCTGGTGGTCTTGGCAGTGGTGACTATCGCGACGCAGGTGTTTGCCGGGTGATCGATCCGCCATTCCGGATGCTAAAGAGCATCCCGGATGGGAAAGGCGACTATGTCAGCCGTGCCGCGATCGCTTCCGTATCATACACACATCCACCCCAGGTGCCGCCGCTGAGGTGTTGCAGGAGAGCCCAGAGTTTTGTTTCGCTGGGCAGATCGGGGTCGGCGGCGAGCGTCGTCAGTTGTTCCCGCTCGGCGAGGACTTTGGCACCCTCATCAGGTGTCAGTCGAGCGTCGGGCGAGCCGATGAAGTTGATCGTGCCTTTCAGGTTCACGCGGTCGATCTCGATTTCGATGATGTCCCCTTCACGCAGCTTGGCGATGGGGCCGCCGGCGAGCGCTTCGGGGCCGACGTGGCCGATGCAGGCGCCGGTCGAGACGCCCGAGAACCTCGCATCGGTGATCACTGCCACATGCTTGCCGAACTCCAGGTACTTGAGGGCCGACGTGATCTGATAAATCTCTTCCATCCCCGCACCCATTGGGCCGCGACAGATGAGGACGATCACATCCCCCGGCTTGATCGGCTCCCCCTTGCGACCCTTGATGGCCGCAACAGCGTCCCGCTCACTGGTGAAGATGCGGGCCGGCCCCGTCTTGCGATAGACCCCGTCGGCATCGACCACCTTGGGATCGATCGCCGTGCTCTTGATGACCGAACCCTCGGGAGCGATGTTCCCCGTCGGAAACGTGACGGTGCTTGTCAGCCCGCGTTCGCGAGCCTTCGCGGGAGTCATGATAACGTCGTCGGGATCAACGCCGTCCCGTGCAGTGAGCAGTTCCCGCATGTGCTGACGACGCTCGGAACGTTCCCACCATTCGAGGACATCACCCCAAGTGTGACCCGTGCACGTGAGGGCATCGAGCTTGAGCAGGCCGAGCGCCCGCAGATGCAGCATCACCTCCGGCACGCCGCCAGCGAGATAGACCCGCACGGTCGGATGCCCCACCGGCCCGTTCGGCAGCACGTCGACGATGCGCGGCACCTTGCGGTTGATGGCGTTCCAGTCAGCGACGGTCGGTCGCGTCAGGCCGGCCTCGAAGGCGATCGCGGGAATGTGCAGCAGCAGGTTCGTCGACCCGCCGACAGCCGCGTGCACCACCATCGCATTGTGCAGTGCATCGGGCGTGAGAAGATCTTTCATCGTCAGCCCGGCATCGAGCATGCCGACGACAGCCTTGGCCGATGACCGGCCGAGTTCCAGCCAGATCGGCTCACCCGATGGAGCGAGCGCACTGTGTGGCACCGCCATCCCGAACGCTTCGGCCACGACCTGCGACGTGGCGGCCGTTCCGAGGAACTGACAACCGCCTCCCGGAGACCCGCACGCCCGGCACCCCATCTCGGACGCATACTTCAGATCGATCTCGCCATGTGCGAACCGAGCGCCGATGGCCTGCACCTTGCCTGCATCTTCCCCTTCGATCGGCGGCAGCGTGACGCCGCCGGGGATGATGACGCCCGGCAGGTGATGTTGCGAGGCGAGAGCCATCATCGTGGCGGGCAGTCCCTTGTCGCAGGTGGCGACGCCGATGACACCCTTACGAGTCGGGAGCGAACGGATGAGGCGTTTAAACACAATGGCCGCATCGTTGCGATAGGCGAGGCTATCCATCATGGCGGTCGTGCCTTGCGACCGGCCGTCACACGGATCAGAAACATACGCAGCGAACGGCAGCTTCTCCAGCCGATCGAGTTCCTCAGCCGCGGCCCGCATAAGCAGACCGATCTCCCAGTGACCGGTGTGATACCCGAGCGCGATGGGATGACCGTCCTCCGCTCGAATGCCTCCCATGTTGCCGAGGATGAGGAACTGATCCCGCAGCAGTTGGTGCGGATCCCATCCCATGCCGGCGTTCTGCGTCATGCCGAAGATGTCGCCGCTGGGGCGATCGAGCAACATCTCGGGAGAGAGCGGCAGTTCGCCCTTCGGTCCCTCACCGGCGGTGGCGGTATCCAGAATCTGCGACCCGGCTGGTTCGAGCAGGTCAGCGAGTGAGGTCTTGTTCTTCACGTAAGGAAAGCTCCGAATGATAAAGTTGGTTTGACAGCATCATCGAGCGCAAGGGGAGCGCGGAGCAAGGGAGGCGCTGGTCACTGGCCATTCGTAGTGCGTGCATCCCGAATGTTGGTGGAAAAGTCAGTCCCTCTCCCCCACGAGGAACCAATGAGTTCTGAACAAGCTTCGCTGTGGGGGAGAGGGCCGGGGTGAGGGGTCCAAGTTGCGTCGACTCTTCCCCTCACCCCTTCCCTCTCACCCGCTGGAAACCAAAGTCATGAAGGGAGTGCACATCACGGGGGAGAGGGAGATAGCAACCTTCGAGACGCACATGCAGTCAAACCTTCAGAACTCCTCATCATCGCCTGCGTTCGGCGTTCCCAGGGCTTCAAAGATCGCCGGATCGATGTTGTCGTTGATCGTTTGAACGTGCCCATCGACAAAGAGAAAGACTCCCCCTCGCGAACTGGAATAATCCCAGGGCGTGGCGAAGCCCTCCGGGTGATTCAATCCCAGCGCGGAATCACGAAGGTTGAACGGGTCGCCCCAGGCACGAAACCGGCTGGCCACTTCGCCCGCGAGAATCGTGTGCGCGGCTCCGTCGGTGATCTCGTCGGCAGCCAGCCCCGCGCCCGGTTTGATGATGTGCATGTTCGCCGCGAAATGCGACATCGCATATCCCTCGGCCGTCGTTTCGTGAGCGAGAAACTTCCGGCTCTGGAATGCATCCACGGTCTGCTCGAACACCTCCCGGTTCGACGGCGCGCGCCAACTCTGCTGGAGATTGATCTGATTGTACAGGCCCCCTTTGTCCAGATGCGGCAGCAGCATCGTCTGCCAGCCATGCAGCGCTTGGCTGTCTTGACTCATGATCCCAAATGGAAATCGCCCTTGCTCATCGCTAGCATCGAACAGCGCGCTCCCCATGTCGTGGAGTTTGTGACGGCTGAACATGCCACCGCCCTGATAGTCGAGGGCCGGGGTCGGCGAGTTCACTAGCCAGTCGGTCTGATGCACCGCTCCCACGAATGCAAGACTCGCTACAAACGTCAGCGTGAACAGGCAGACGATCCTCATCGACTGGGCGATCGACCAGTTGCGTTGCGCCGACTCATCCCGCCGCCGCTCCATGATGCGGCCGGCAACGAAATGGACGCCGGCGGTCAACAGCACGATTGCGATGGCGAACGTCGCGATATCAGCAGGAGAAACGGTGACATCAGGCAGAGTGCGGACGAGAAAATGCCACCAGCCCGCGAGCAGGCCCACGAGCGTTTCCAGGTAATACACTGCCCCCATCGAAGGCAGGAGCAGCAAGAGAACGCCAGGAAACAGCAGGCAACAGATGAGGGTTCGCAGCCACGTTCGCTTCGTAATGACGGCGAAATAGATCGCCACACCGGCGAGGGCCAACACAAAAAACTGTGGTACCAGCGCGAATGACAGCGCGGTTAGGATCGCGACAGATGCCACCCACACACAATCAGACCACTCCCAATTGGACGGCGTCCGACGGCGCGGATCAGGCGATTGAATGGCGGGCATGGCTGCTCAGAATCCTCCGCCTCCATCCCCCGCGTTCGGCGTCGAGAGGGCGCGCAGCACGGCGGGATCGATGTTTTCTGAAACAAACGTCATGCTGCCGTCGGCAAACAAGAAGTGCATTCCGCCTTCCCATTGCGCGCCGAACCCGTCGGCATGCTGGTTGATGCCCAGCGCCGGGTCGCGCACATTGAGCGGATCACCCCAGGCGCGAAAGTTCGTGGCGACCTCTCCGGCTAGAACTGTGTTCGACGTTCCGTCGGTGATGTCCTCCAGCTTGAACAATCGGTCGACATTGATGACTTGGCAGTTCGCCGCGTAGTGCGATGCTGCGTATCCCTCCTCTGTATGATTCTGCCCATAGATAGTGGGGCACAAGAAATTGGGGATGGTCATCAAGAATACATCTCGCTGGGACGGGTCGCGCCAATCGCGATCCAAGTCAATCCGCGAGTAAATCTGCGGCATCTCCATGAAGGGAAGGATGCACGTCTGCCAGCTATGTGAGGGCCTGCCGTTCGGTTGAACAATTCCGTTGGGGAAATGGCCGTATTCGTCCAGGTAGTTGTGAATCGCCAAACCGAGCTGAAGCATGCGATTCTTTACTTTCGATCGTTCGAACGGACTTTCGCCACGATCGAGAATCGGTTCCGGCGAGTTCAGCAGCCAGCCGGTCTGATGTACGACGCCCGTAATGCCGATCGCGGCGGCGAATGCCAAACAGACCAGACACACGAGCCGCGCGGTTTGGCCCGGCGTCCAGGGGGGAGCTTCCTCGTCGGGCCGGCCGCGCTGCAGCCACCACTGGGCTGCGACATGCACGCCGGCCGCGAACAGTGCCAACGTGAAAACAAACGTGGCGGTCCCCTCGCCGGAAACGCTTAACTCCGGCAGCACGCGAAACAGATAGAAGCCCCAGCCCAGCACCAGCGTGAAGGGAACTTCCGCCACATACACCCCGCCCAGCAGCGCGAAGCCGATGACAAGTACCACAGCGGCCGCGATCAGACAGCCTCTGGATGAGTGGCGACCCGGCGGTGTCGGCTGGGGTGAGCCGTCGGGGGCCAATGTGTTATCCGTGTTCGACATGTCTCAACTCGCGGGATCGATGTGCTGAGCTTCGCTGTCCTCGACATCAACCTGCTGGTTTGCGTTTGCTGTTTCCCTGATGGCAGTCAGGTCACGTTTGGTAATCGTCCCATCCGCGTTCAGCACGAACTGCACATCATCGTTGTAGATCGAGTATTCCCGCACGATCGGCGTCGCACCATCTGCGAGAGTGTGGCCGGCGTGATACAGATACTGCACCGGCGGCTGTCCCGGCTGTGTCCAGAGCGACTCGCTGATCTCCGAGGCTTCGACCGATGCGGGGAAACCACCGTCATGGTCGGCGGCGTAATTCCACAGTTCCTTCTGCAGTCGCATCAGCTGCAGTTCTCGCTCAGCGAGCGTGACTGCCGGTTCGACATCACCGTCGGCCGACTCATCAACGGACCCGGCCAACTGATACGTGCTGCCGTTCTTCTCCCACGCGCCGGGAGTCAGCAATTCGCGCGCTCCGGAGATCATCGTCAGCACGCACAGGCACAAGAGACCCCACAACACGGTGCCGAAGAGGGCTCCGCGATACGACAACCGGGGCATCTTGGTGATGTCCTTCCGCAGGCCGTTCCACAAGCCTTGAATGGCCCAGGCCGACAGCAGCACGACCAGCAGAAAGAACGAGATCGTCTCGATCCGCATGCGGGCCACGTCGGTGAGCGAATAGCTCGGCATACCGGCCTGAGCCACGCCCGGAACGAGGCACGCGGCCATGCCAATCAATGCTATCAACCGGTAAGGGATGGAAGCCGAACGATTCATCGCGCACCTCGGAGAGATTTGATACCAGAATCCCTCATCTCTGCATACGCCGCGCGCAGTTCGCCTGTTGGATGGAAGTTTGAAGAAACTCGCACGGCAGGGTGATGCACGTACCGAAGTCGCGACGGCATTCTACTCAACGGCCTGGCGGCGGTGTGCTTCGAGGCGTTCGCTGACGAACTGAGCGCGTCTTACGCCTGTTTGCGGGGCCGACGGGCAGCCGGACGGCGCGCGGGGACGGCGATGTCCACGATCTTGCCATCCTGCCAGACGTGGCAGGACGTTCCATTCTTACGCGCTTCGGCCAGTGCGATCTTGGCAGCGCGCCGCAAAGCATTCAGGGCGGGAGGATCCGCCGGTTTCCCATTCTTTCCGTGTTTCACGAGTTGTCTCCCGATTCGAGAAGTACCGGTGACGAACCAGAATTCTCGTAAAGCTCCCAATGATCGACAAGTGGTCGATACAACGTCTCGAAGTATTCCCAACCATTATGATAACGCCTACGGATGACTGCGGGTGGAACTGAATGACCTCCTTTGTGAACCCGATCTTTCACCCGTTCCAGGGCCAGACGCACGGAGCGCAGCTTGAGAAAGATGAGTTCAACGCGATAACCCGCTGCTTGCCACTTCGGAATCATCGCTGCATACGACCGCCCGCTCAAGGTCGTTTCAAAAGCAAAACTGACTCCCTCGTCGACAAAACGTTTGATCTCCGACAGCATGATGCGACCAGCCTGAACGGCCGCGGTCTCCGGGCGAAACGGAGACAGGCCGGCGGCGATCAAGTCCGCATTGACGAAGTTCAGGAATCCTCCTTCGTTCGGTAGAAAGGTGCGCGCGAATGTCGTCTTGCCTGCTCCATTGGGACCAGCGATGATTAAGATGCAGCGCGCCATGCGTGACTCCTGGGCAAGAGTGTCAACTCCGCCGTTCTCAAAGTCCAACGTCATTGATCATTGGTCTTCCGATTGTCTGCCTCTGCGCCAAACGCCACCATGCTCACCGCCACGCATGATAGAGGCAGGAGCACACGATGCCGACGGTTATCATCACTGGTGTCACTCGCGGGCTGGGCCGGGCAATGGCCGAGCGCTTCGCCGAAACGGGCTGGACAGTCGCGGGCTGCGGAAGATCGACCGCGGCCATTTCGGAACTCCGCGGCACCTACGCCCCGCCGCATTGCTTCGATGTGGTTGATGTGGCCGATGACGCTCAGGTGGCCGACTGGTCGCGGGATGTGCTGCCCATCGTCGGTCCTCCGGACTTGCTGATCAACAATGCGGCCGTCATCAATGCCAACGCAGCGTTGTGGAATGTGCCCTGCGACGAGTTCTCGCGAGTGGTCGATGTCAACATCAAGGGGATGTTCCATGTCTTGCGGCATTTCGTCCCCGCGATGATCGACGCCGGCCGGGGGACAATCGTGAACTTCAGCTCCGGCTGGGGCCGCAGCACCGCGCCGGAAGTGGCTCCCTACTGCGCCACGAAATACGCCGTCGAAGGACTGACGCTCGCGCTCGCGCAGGAGCTACCGACAGGCATGGCGGCTGTCGCGCTCAACCCCGGCGTGATCGACACGACGATGCTGCGCGGTTGCTTCGGAGAGGGCGCAGGCGCTTATCCGGACGTCGACGAATGGAGCCGGTCGGCCGTGCCGTACCTCATCGGCCTAGGGCACAGTCACAATGGGCAGTCGCTGACCGCGCCGGAATGAGGCCTCAGCCCCCCTTCCCATCCGACAGGTGCGGCTCGAACGTCGTGCGGTTCTGCCGGCTCGCGAGGGCGACCTTTTCGACGATCTGCTCGTAGAAGACTTCCTGTGCCCGAACAGGTTTCGCAGACTTCTTCTTGGGACGGCGATGCTTGCCGTCGGGAAGGATTCTGCGGCCCTTCACGTTGTCGCTGAGACTCGTTTCGAGGATTTCGATGAGCCGCTTCCGGCACGCATCGTCCTCCACGGGAACCAGCAATTCGATGCGCTGGTCGAGGTTGCGGGGCATCCAGTCGGCGCTGGAAATGTAGACCTGCTGGTCCCCGCCGTGATGGAAATAGAGGATGCGCGAATGCTCCAGAAACCGGTCGATGATGCTCACGACTTCGATCGTTTCGCTCAGGCCTTCGACACCGGGACGCAGGCAGCAGATGCCCCGCACGTTGAGCAGGATCGGCACCCCCGCCTGCGACGCCTCGTACAACGCATCGATGATTTTGGGATCCACGAGCGAATTGACCTTGGCCATGATCTTCGCCGGCTGCCCCTGCTGCTTGCGGGCGGTCTCGCCGCGGATGAGCATGACGATGCGTTCCCGCAGATCGAGCGGGGCCATGGCGAGTTTCCGCAAGGGCTGCGGAATCGAATAGCCGGTGATGGCGTTGAACATCATCACGGCATCGCTCGAAAGGTCGGGGTCGCGGGTCATCAAACTGATGTCGGTGTACACCCGGGCCGTGCTCTCGTTGTAGTTTCCCGTTCCGAAGTGGACATACCGCTGGATGCCGTCACTCTCGCGGCGGACGACAATGCAGAGCTTGGCGTGCGTCTTCAGTCCGCGAACGCCGTAGATCACCTGAGCCCCGGACTGCTCCAGCCGTCGCGCCCATTCGATGTTTCGTTCTTCATCAAATCGCGCCTTGAGTTCGACCAGCACCGTGACGTTCTTGCCCGACTCGGCCGCATCGGCCAGAGCTTCAACGATCGCGCTCTGCCGACTCGTGCGGTACAGCGTCTGATTGATGGCCAGCACATCGGGGTCGCGGGCGGCTTCCTGAATGA
>JANNSB010000179.1:0-2414 GCA_031402175.1 Planctomycetaceae bacterium | reverse complement strand
GAGTCACCGGCAGACCGTTGTTCCACGCCGGTTGTGCAGTCAGGCCGGGCGAGGTGACCGAACTCGGTGGCGACGACTGGGGCCACGATCCAATGTTGCCCTGCACCGGCATCTGGCCGGTCGAACCTTGAGTGCCGGACGGACCGATCACCAGCGTGCCCCCATGATCGGGCAACGTCGAACGATCGATGTGACTCATCTGGGCGCGCAAGCGCTGGCCTTCGGGATCGTTGGGGTATCCCGCGGCCGCCGCCTGTTGACGCTGATAGGCTTCGAGTTGGTTCCGTTGCTGGTCCTGCTGGGCGCGTTGGGCCTCGCTTTGAACTCGTGCCTGCTCCATGCGCTCCCTCAGTTCGAGAGTCTCTGGAAGTGTTCCTTCGGGAAGTGCCGGCGCTGGCGTCTGCCGCGCGGCGGTGCCAGCGGCGAGATTCGAGGGATTCGTGAACGAGGGATCGGAAGGCATGCCCCATTTGAGCATCTCCGCCTGCACCTGTTCCGGAGGCAGAATCTGGGCAAAGAACTGTTGCGACTGCGCCCAGTTCCCCTGGCGGGCATACAAAGTGCCGAGATGGTGCACAACATTCTTGAGAGTCGGATCGAGCGACCGCGCACGCGTCAGATACTGTTCGGCTTCGGCCAGGCGATTCTGCAGCAAGTAGGAATAACCGAGATCTCCGATGATGTTGGTATCCATCGGCGACGCATCGAGTGCGGCCCGGTAATGGCGTTCGGCGTCGGCGTAGTTTCCTTCCAGGTCATGCACGATCGCCAGTCGATGATGGGCCGACACGTTCGCGGGTTCCTGTTCGAGAACTTGCTCGTACAACGGAATCGCGGCGGCATGATCTTGCGTTTCAAAGGCGACTTGCCCCTGCTGCAAGAGTTCCTCGACCGAGGGGTCGTTGCGTCCGAAGATGCTGTACGGACGGTCGGCGCTGCTCGATGTCTGGCCTTCGCGCAGATCGGTGCTGGCCTGGCGCGAAAAGAGATTCGGCACCTGACAGCCCGTCATCAAAGGGCCGGCGGCGAGCAAGAATAACAGGCGTTTCATGACTGAAGTCCTTCTCAGTCAACGCACGAAAAAATGGTGACGGTCACGCAGGCCGGTCAGCGTTGTGACAGGCAAGCGTCGGCTCGACTGGATCCGTCCGAATCAGAACCAATTTCACATGGGATGGGCGCAACAACGGTGCAGCGCCAATCGCGGAAACAAATCGAATGGGATGTAGGGAATGACGACGATCTGGAACCAGATCAGGAAGTGTTGGCTGCGCAGTTTTGCGGAACGCAATCGCGGCGCAGCCGGAATGAGGCGAGGATACTACGCCGATTACAAAAACGTGTCGAGACGAATCCGGCCGCGCGGGTTGGATCGCAATCCCAAACAGGCCTCACGCCAAGCCATTCAGCAGCCTGCTCGACGCAAAGTCTTTGAAGTAAGTATGATGCGACGCTCTTATGTAGAATGCCGACAACACTGGAACCGCATTCGACACTCAGGAGTCAGAATTCCGCGCAGCGGACGACCGTTGCTCGTTATAGGATTGACGCATGATTACCCGATTCTCGGTTCAGAACTACAAGGCGCTGCGCGACGTCACACTTGATCTGACGCCGATGCACCTGTTGATCGGCCCGAACGACTCGTTGCAAGGTAAGCGATCCTCGAGTTCGCGTGAACATCACCCGAGGCAAGTTCCCCAACTACGCCAAACGACTAATCGGCTGGCTGCGATATGCAGACCAGAAGGGCTACGATGCCCTGATCCTGGTTGTCGATCAGGATGGAGACGCCGACCGTGAAACAGGCGTCAACTTTGCGCAACAGTCCGCTGCCTTCAACATTCGGCGCGCCTTCGGCTTGGCAATTCGCGCCTTTGATGCATGGATGCTGGCGGACGAGCAGACAGTCTCACGAGCATTCAGCCAGACAGTGCACCGTCAACCGGACCCAGAAACCCTCCAATCGCCGAAGCAGCACTTCGAGAACTTGATGAGTTCGCATAAGTGTCCGACAAGCCAAACAGCGACTTACATCGCGATTTGCCAACAACTGAGCGTTGACATCCTCACGAGTCGATGCCCGATTGGTTTCGCCAAATTCCGCCAGAGAGTGGAGGCGCTCTCTTTCGACAAGGGATGGCTCACCCGTGGCTGAGGGCGTCGGCGACATCGGTGCGGTAGGCGGTCATCGCGGGGAGCACGCCGACGAGGCAGGCCATAAGAATCATCGCGGGGATCACCTGCAGCTCGAACCATTCGAACTGCAATGGGTTCAACACGAGTCCGCTTTGATCGCTGACGATCGGAGCGCCGATATAGACCGCGCCGTGCCCCAGCAAGAGACCCAGAATTCCGCCGATCACGCACAGCAGCACCGACTCCGAGAGGATGATTCCCAGTACCGCGGCCCG
>JANNSB010000178.1:0-9889 GCA_031402175.1 Planctomycetaceae bacterium | reverse complement strand
CCACCGTTCACGCCAACAACCCTCGCGACGCGATCTCCCGTATCGAGACGATGGTCACGATGGGGGGGACCGACCTGCCGCTGAAGGCCATTCGGCATCAGCTCTCCTCCGCCGTCGACCTGATCATTCAGGCCAGCCGCCTACAAGGGGGGCCGCGAAAGCTCACGTACATCACCGAGGTCCTGAACATGGAGCAGGACACGATCATCATGCAGGACATTTTCAAGTTCGTGCAGGACGGCATCGATGAGAAGGGACGCGCCCACGGGCACTTCGAATCCACGGGCGTCCGGCCCAGCTTCATGGACCGACTGGAATCAAGCGGCGTGCGGCTCCCCGCGAACCTGTTCGCCGCCCGGCGACTGGGAGGCTGATCGCCGTCTCGCATCACCAAGGATTGAACGACCCCACGCAGAACTGATTGCCGGAGAGGATCAATGGATCCACAACTACTCGCCATCGCAGCATTCATCGGAGTCGCCGGCGGCGTCACCGCCGTCTATTTTTTGATCAAGGATTTGGGCGGCAACCAGCTCGAGGGCCGCCTCGACATCCTCGCGGGCAAGAAGAAGCCCGATGCCGAAGTCTTCGAACTCACCAAGGATTCGCTTTTCGCCGAAAGCAAGACCGGCCTTGCCAGGGTTTTTGACGGCATCCTGGAGCGATTCGGGAATCTGAAACTGCTGTTCTTGCAGGCAGACACGAAGCTCAAGCCGGACATGTTCTTCGTAATCACGATCGGCTGCGTGGCGGTCGGTGTGTCGATCGCCTACTTCACGCGTGCGCCGTTGCCGTTGTTCCCCGTCTTCGGTCTGGCGCTCGGCGTCCTCCCGTTGGGGTGGTTGCTCTGGCGTCGGAACAAGCGATTCGCGAGGTTCTCCAAGCAGCTTCCCGACGCTCTCGAACTGATTGCCCGTGCCCTGCGTTCCGGACACAGTCTGGCATCGGGTATCAACGTCGTGGTCGAAGAAATGTCGGACCCGGTCTCCAAGGAATTCCGCATGGCCTACGAAGAGCAAAACCTCGGCGTGCCACTGGAGATTTCGTTGAAGAACGTCCAGAAACGAATGCCGAACATGGACTTCGGATTCTTTGCGACAGCCGTGGCCATTCAGCGACAGGCCGGCGGCGATCTCGCGGAGATTCTCGACAAGATCGGACACATCGTCCGCGAACGGTTCAGAATTTTGGGCCAAGTGCAGGCGCTCACGGGCGAAGGTCGTATCAGCGGTATCGTGCTGATGGCGTTGCCGATCGCGCTGTTCTTCGCGGTTTGGCATATGAATCCCGACTACGTGATGCTGCTCTTCACCGATGAACTCGGGCGCAAGATGGTGGCGGTCGCCGCCGTGCTGCAGGTGCTCGGCGCCATCACCATTAAGAAGATCATCGACATCAAGGTGTAGGCATATCCCCCAACCGTGAGGCGGGCCGTTCAAGTTACGGAGCGAAGCAAACATGGCACCCTGGATTCCTATCGTTGTTTTCGTCGCGATCACCTTCGGGGCCTGGGCGATCTTGAGCCTGTTCTCGAAGAAGGAGTCGCGGGCATCCGAACGTCTCGACGTGCTGCGCGACCCGCGCAAACGCGTCCTGCAGGACGACAAGGCCAGTTCCATGGGCAATGCCCTGCAGAAGGCGGCGCCCGCGTTATCCAAGGCCCTCGGCTCCAAGACCGCACTCGAACAGAACAAGCTCAGACTGCGGCTGGCGAATGCCGGCTATCACTCGCCACACGCGGCCACGATTTTTCTGGCCATCAAAACGATCAGTCTTGGATTTGGCGCGGTGATCGGTGGCGGCTACGGCATATGGAAAAGCGGTTTGACGATCGACAGCCTGCAGCCCTTCGTGATCAGCGCGGGATTGGCCTTCTATTTGCCAGAAATCACTCTCACGATCATGCGCCGCAGCCGGATGCAGAAGATATTTCTGCAGCTTCCCGACTGTCTGGACTTGCTGGTGGTGTGTGTCGAGGCGGGACTCGGTCTCGATGCGGCCATGCGAAAAGTGACCGAAGAGATGCAGCGCAGCAGCCCGGAGATTTCCGGGGAGATCCAGTCGTGCATCAGACAACTGCAACTGGGGCGAACCCGCCGCGACGTGCTGCATGACCTGGGCGTACGCACCGGCGTCGACGATGTTCGCTCTCTCGTCGCCATTCTGATTCAGGCCGATCGCTTCGGTTCATCGATCGCGCAGGCGCTCAGGGTGCAGTCGAAGAGCATGCGGACCAAACGCAGCCAATTGGCCGAAGAGAAGGCCGCCAAGACGGCGGTGCAGATGATCTTCCCGCTCGTGCTGTTCATCTTCCCAGGCATCTTCGTGGTGCTCGTGGGACCGGCGGCGATCATGATGATTCGCCAACTGCTGACGGATTGATCGCCAGTGCGATTCCACTTCAGCGGACCGACTGCCTAGCGACACCCGCGCGGCGGAACAAAAAATGGCCCTCGGATGTTACTCCGAGGGCCTGTTCATTCCTTGGCTCAGAGGATCTGAGCATTCTTCAGCCGGAACTTACTGCGGCAGGGGCCCGACGCCTGGCGGCGGCGGGACGGCGTCCACGGACAAGTTCCCCGGCACGGGAGGCGCGCTGTTGTCGATGATGGCCTGTGAGCGGACGCCGGCATCGTTCATCAAGTGATGCATCATGTCTTCCAGGAGTTCCATCTTGTAGTGGATGTCCCCCTGGCCGACCTGCAGGCGGGCCGTCCGACGCCAATTGCCGAGGTCGTGTTCGAGCGAATGGAACAGTGAGTCCATTTCGCTGATCGCCGCCGACATTTCGACGTGATCGCCGGTATGCTCCATGTCATGAATGATATACGAGAGATTGCGGAAGGAATAACACTTCGCGTAAATCTCCTGGAAGCCGGGATTGTGCTGATAGTTGTAGTACATATCGAACGTAATGTGGTTGGCCATATACCGACAATTCTCGGCCAGCATATCGATGTGGCCCATGCCGCCGAAGGTCTCCGATTCCAATCCAGGATAGGGCAGACCTTCGCCATGGTGATGGCCGTCATCGTGATGAAGATGGCCGTCATAGTGATGAATATGGCCGTCGTAATGTTGGTAGTCGTCGTAAGCCTTCGTGCTCGTGGCGAAGAGCAGGCTCATCGAGCAGATCGCCGCAGCGCCTGTGATGCTGGTGAATCGAATCATGAAGATTCCCTTTAGTGAGGTGAAGTGAAGAAGGGAGACGTCCCGCGTCCGTCACGGATTTTCCCAATACCCTCAGCGTTAACGCCAGCCTCCAGGTGACAAGAAATCTCAAAATTATTGAAAGTCCTTGCCCCGGAGGACGCCGAGGGGCGTCATTCATCCATTTCCGGCGGTGCGGGGGCAGGAAGTTCGCCATCGGCCAGGATCTCGCCGAAGGTCGGACCATCTGCGTTGTCCGGCTCGGATTCCACAGCCTCCATCGCGGTCAAAGCGGCGTCGATCGTGGCGTCGTCCATGCAGTTCTTCATGCCGATCTGTTCTCCAAGCCCCGTTGCGTAGGGACTGCGAATCGTCCTCGTCGCGCCATTCGCACCGCCGTGACAAATGGCGCAACGCTGCATGCCAGCTTCCTCAATGCTCTCTCCGTACCGCGCGATGAATCTCGCGAGATACTTGGTGCGGGCGCTGGCGGAATCGGGACTCGCCGTCACAAATACGCCACATAGACTCAGGCAGGCGACACTGACGAGTACTCGTTTCATTGTATGCCTCCCCGGATGGATTGAGGTCATTGGCGCTGTCGGCAAACGAAGCCATTTCATCGTACATCGTCATCAGCGCAAAGAAAAACCGGAGACCGCCTTGCGGAAGTCTCCGGTTCGGATACGTCGCAGTCAGCGGAGCGCTCGGCTGACTGAAGCGTTCTTATTCATCCCCTTCGGCCGGTGCGGGAGCCGGGAGGTTGCCTTCACCCAGGATTTCGCCGTAGGTGGGGCCGTCCTCGTTGTCCGGCTCGGATTCGACGGCTTCGACCGCGGTCAAGGCGGTATCGATAACTGCGTCATCCATGCAGTTCTTTGCGCCGCCCGCCTCCTCAATCTCGTGGAGCAACGCCAAGCCAAAGGTACTCTGAATCTTCTTGTTGGCGCCGTTTTCTCCGCCGTGACAGATGGCGCAGCGAAGCGTGGCGATTTCCTCGTTGCCTTCCCCGTAGCGCTCCATAAAGCGCGCGAAGTACTTGGGGCGAGCGTTCGCTGAATCGGGGTTCACCGTCACGAACACGCCAAACACAGCCGTGCAGGCCAGACCAATCAAAACCTTCTTCATACAGAAATCTCCCGGAACAAAAAGGTGGAACTCGACGGTGAGATCCTCGCCAGGCCGACACGGCCCCGCGGCGATCACTACATATTTACCCGATGGGGGCTGCACATCTCCGTATGCGACACCGTCACAAATGGGATTGGGAGGGAAATTGAACGCGACGCTCCACTCCCGACGCCATCAACCTTCCCGAATCAAGGGCTGACTGATGGGCGCGTAATCATCAGCCCCAATGCATGGAATGTCAATCGAGCGAAATGCCGGAATGCGACTTTCGAGCCTAAACTTTCGCATCCAACGGACTTAGTGCTTTGAGTATCGTTATGCCTTGACGCTGATTTCGGATTCTCCGTTACGGTAAGCTCGTATCCGTCGCGGGCCTCGTCCCCTGCCCATTTTCGCCGCCGCCGATCGGAACTTCATGGCTCTCTTGTTTGCGGACGAATTGTTCGAGCAGCACGACACGGGCCGGCATCCCGAGTCGGCCAGACGCCTGCAGGCGATCACGAGACATTTGAAGGCGAACGAATTGATCGAACGCTGCGTTCGCGGCGAGATACGGCCCGCAACTCGCGAGGAACTGCTGCTGGTTCACACCGCGCAACACGTCGACCAAGTCGCCCGATTCGCGGCGGAGGGTGGTGGGTATCTCGACCCTGATACGGTGGTCAGTCCCGCCTCGAACGAAGTAGCGATCGTGGCGGCCGGAACCGCGTGTGCGGCGGTGGATGCAGTGCTCGCCGGGCCGGAGCGGCGCGCTTTAGCACTGGTGCGTCCGCCGGGACATCATGCGCTCAGCGGCCACGCGATGGGCTTCTGCTTGTTCAACAATATCGCCGTCGCCGCGGCCCATGCCCGCGAAGTTCATCACTTGGAGCGAGTCCTGATCGTGGACTGGGACGTGCATCACGGCAACGGGACTCAGGACATTTTCTACGAAGATGGATCCATCCATTTTCTCAGTTTGCACCGCTATCCGTTCTATCCGGGAACGGGTGCGGCCGATGAAACCGGCACCGGCGCGGGACTGGGAGCGACGTTCAACGTGCCGCTGGCATTCGGCATCTCGCGTCGCGATTACATCGCGGCGTTCACGAGTGCACTGGAGGATGCTTCACAGCGTTGCCGGCCCGAACTCATCCTGCTGAGCGCAGGGTTTGACGCCCACGCGGCCGACCCGGTTGGTTCGCTGGGGTTAGAGTCGGAAGACTTCGGAGAGCTAACAGAGCTCATCATCGATGCCGCGAATCAAAATTGCGGCGGCCGACTCGTCAGCCTGCTGGAAGGAGGCTACAACGTCGAGAAACTCGGAGAATCAGTGTCGATTCACCTGCAGTCGCTACTTGATGCCGATTGTGATTAGAGCGGGTTTTGAATTGCCGTGGGGTTTCTTGAGGTCACGAGATGGACCGCGGATGACGCGGATAGGGCGGATTCCCGCAGATCTGAGAACTGTCCAGCTACGATTCGCACGCAATTGCAGATCCGCGAAGACCCGCGTAATCCGCCAAATCAGCGGTCCATCTTCGGATGAGCAAAAAGACGCTACATCGACTCGATCGAGAACCTCAGCGCTCAGTGATTGAAGCGGAACTCGGCGCTGTTCAACAGCACCCAGAAGACGTCGGACAACGCCGCATCCTGCGACTCGCTGACGCCGCCCGATTCGACGTACGCCACGAACTGCTCACGCTCCTCGTCGGTGGGAAGGCGAGTCAATGCCGCCAGAAAGACCGCCTCGACCCGATCTGCCGTGTCGAAATCGGGGTAACTGGTGATGGAAGCGAGCGTCTGACCGTTCTGCAGACTGGTCGCGTCGGCCGTCAGTTGGCCGTTCATCATCAGTAACGACTGTAAAATGCTCGTCTGGCGATGAGTGGCGTTTTCGTCCTGCTCTCCAAACATCTCACGAAATTCGGTCTCAGGCGTCGCATCTCCGAAGAGGACGTAAGGGTTGGAGATGTCGAAAGCGGTGAATCGGCCAATTGCCTCGCCGACGCTCGAAAGTAGCTGGTCTTTCGACAATCCCCGCAACGGCATGACTGCAAATCGTTGTGCATACGTTTGACTCGAATCTGTGATCTGACTCGACAAGCGGTACGCCCGCGTCGAAGTGATGACCTGCATCAGAAACTTCAGGTCGTAGTCGTGAGCCACGAATTGCTCGGCCATATAACTGAGCAGTTCAGGATGACTGGCGGGATTGATCTCGGTGAAGTCGTCGACGGGATCGACGATGCCCGTTCCCAGGAAGTGCGCCCAAATGCGGTTGACCACGGTCTCGGCAAACAAAGTGTTGTCATCGCTGGTCATCCATTTCGCGAGGACGGTCCGTGGCGACCCGTTCTCAATCTCCGCGGGTTCAGCATCTCCGAGGAATCGCGGCCCGACGAACTGCTCGGTGTCGGGGATCTGCAGCTTTCGTTGACCCAGGAATTCGCGAACGGAAGCGAGGAAGCCGCCAGTGCCATCATCCCGCTGTAAATTGGCAAAGAACGCGGCATAACTCCAGAAGTCCTCGCGAGTCCAGCTATCGAAGGGGTGATTGTGGCATTGGGCGCACTCGATCCGTGTGCCGAGGAACATACGGGATGTCGCCGCCGCCAGATTCTCGGGCTTTGTTTCCTTCGCCTGGAAGTACGCCGCCGGAGTGACTGACCCTGTCCCGTTGCCGTAGAGTGACTGGCCATCGAGCGCAGTCGTCAGGATTTCGTACACCATCTCGTTGTAGGGACGATTCTCAATGAGCTGCACGCGGAGCCAGCTTTCAAACAGCGGAGCAAAGTAGATGAAGTTGAAATCGGCTTCGACTTCGGGAATGAGCACGTGCTTCCACACGTTCGTGAAATGCACCACGTAGCGTGGATCATTCAGCAAACGCTCGACGAGCAGGCGGCGCTTGTCGGGGTTGGCGTCTTCCAGAAACTCACGGGCTTCGGACACGCTGGGAATGGTGCCCACAATATCGAGGTAGGCGCGACGCAGAAACTCGGCGTCATTCGCATCATCGGCGGGAATGATGTGGTCGGCCTCCCAGCGCTCGGCGATCAACTCATCAATGCGAGCCGCGACGGTCGCGATGTCATCCACGGTCACTACCGTGTCGGCCGCCGCCACCTCATCAGCGGGAATTTCATCAGCCGGCAGAGTCGCAGACCAGGTCGCGGAGAAACAACAGGCTGCCAGAGTGAGCAAGTGTCGCATCGAGTGTCTCCCGCAAAAAATAGGGTGTGACGTTATTCTGCATTTTCCGGCGTCGCCGTCCAGTGGGCGGCGTTCGTCGCCGTGTCCGAATGGTTAACTTCAGCCACTGGAAATACACTGAACTGCTTCTCGCCGTCGACGGCGATAATCGCCGTGCCATCTGGAGAGAAAGCCAGATCGAAGACATCGTCTTCGGTGACCATGCGCTGTGTCAGTTCGTCCGTCCGCCAGTTCCAGACTTGAATCGAGCCGTCCTTCAGTCCGACAGCGAGCAGGTCGCCATTGGGAGAGAAAGCCACGGGCTTACAGCCGTCGGGATTGATGAGCCGATGCAGCACGCTGCGAGTCGTGAGATCCCAAACGATGACCACGCCGTTCTCGTCGGCCGAGGCCAGAATCGGCTCACGCGGATGAAACGTCACCCAGCGAACGGCATGTTCATGGCCCGAAAGAGTCGCGATCTCGGTCAAGTCGGCGGAGTTGTACAGCTTCAGCGCCCCCGGGACAGCTTGCTGCCAGTTGCCGCTGCCGACGGCAAGCGTTCCGCCGTCCGGCGAGACATCGACGGCGTAGGTCGGAAGGTTGCTCACGACGACTGACTGCGTTGCGCCGGCGAGTTCGACTCGCTGCAACGTGAAGTTGTCGTCGCAGGCCACGAACACACCGAGATTGTCGTGAGTGAAGTGCACCTGCCGGCCATTGGCGGCGATGTCGATTGTCTGTTTGAGTGTGCCTGTCGCGACATCGATGATGCCGACGATCGGCGCCTTCCAACTGCTGACAGCCAGTAGCGCACCATCGGATGAGAAGTTCAAGGAATCAACCGTCTCGTCGAATCCGGCGACTTGATGAATTCGCGTTCCTGATTCGAGGTCGTGGATCGCGAGATAGCCTCCCCGGCCTCCCACGGCAAATTGTCCATTGACCTCTGACACCGCCAGTGCCCAAAGTCGCGAATCAGGGACCGGCACGGTGACGATGGCCGGTGTCGCGAGCAGTTTGGTCCGCCAGAGTTGAATCGTGCGATCGACACTGACCGAGACGATCGCGGGCCCGGAAGTCGTGGAGAGCCTCGCCAGTCCGGTCACGGGGCCGGTATGCCCGGAGAGTACCGTGCGAATTGCCCGCCCAGACGGGTCTTCGGGAAACGTCCAAATGCAGATTTCTCCGCCGACGGTCGCGGCCGCGATTACCGGATTGTCCGTCAAGGCGCGCAAGACAGTGACCCCCGCGGAATTGTCGAACGAGCGCACACTTCCGAGCAACGAGCCTTGGGATGCGCCGGCCGACTGATCGGCGGTAGCGTCCGTATTGAGTTCGATCTCTGTACCCAGCGCTGCGCCGGCTTCGCCCCATTCGATCGATCGCAGTTCCGCGATTCCGGTTTCGTAACCAATGACGAGTCGCGAACTGTCGCGCAGAAATGCGAGTGACCTGGCGGCTCCCTGCGTCGCCTCAATAATCGAGGGCGAACCGGATGGTCCTTGTTCCGTCATCGTCCAGAGTCGTACTCGACCGTCGTTCGCGCCCGTTGCCAGCAGACGGCCATCGGCGGAGACGGCCACGGACAGGACGGATGCCTCACCATGTTCCAACGCCAAGGGAGTCGCGGCCGGATCATCGAGTCGCCACAGATACAGAATCCGGTCGTAACCGCCACCGGCCGCCCATCGGCCGTCGCTGGAGAATGCACAACAGGTCAGCCACGACGTGGCACCCGTCAGTTCCAATTGGCATTCGCCGGTGTCGACGTTCCAGACTCGGAGCGTTCCATCCTCACTTGCTGAAAGAATTCGGCCTGCGGCGTCGACATCCAGGGCCGTCACCGCGGCGGAGTGTCCAGTCATCCGGCGGAGTGGCTGACTTGGACCCAGCGACCAGACCACAAGGCTTCCATCCCCATGTCCCGTGCAGATCGACTGCTGATCGGGCAAGGCCACGACCGCCGTGATATCCCAGGGGCAGGTGGCAATAGTTTGCGGTGAAGCATGGAACTCGGGAGCGACAGCCGACATATCGTCGGCACGGACGAAGTCTGCCAGACCCGCCCACAAGCTGATTCCCGCGAATAGCAAACGACTCAATTGCACGCGATCCCCCGCTGAATGACCGACTCACGAGATCTACGCACTCGTTGGCGAATATGACCAACGAAAACCGGCTGAACTTGGGTTTTCGGTCAAATTGTAACCGGCGGCTGCCTGCCAACGGAAACGGGCGTCCGCAGCGTCGGGGCGGAAACCTACGCGGTGGGCTTCGGTTCGCGTTTGGGACGGTATTGGTGCGTCGCTTGTCCAAAGACCGCTTCCGCCGCCTCCATCATGGTTTCCGACAAAGTGGGATGGGCGTGAATGCTCTCGGCCAAGTCGCGAGCGAGGGCGGCGGTCTCGACCGCGAGGACGCCTTCGGC
>JANNSB010000177.1:0-2999 GCA_031402175.1 Planctomycetaceae bacterium | reverse complement strand
CAACGCTCCCGGCCGGCCGAGCATGGGGGCCTGGGTCACGTACGGTCTGGGCAGCGAGGCCGACGACCTGCCCGGCTTCGTCGTGCTGCAGTCGGGTCCGCGCGGTCCGCGCGCGGGGAACACCCTCTGGTCGAGCGGCTTTCTGCCGACGACGTATCAGGGGATTCCGTTCCGCAGCGGCGGCGATCCGATTCTGCATCTGTCGAGCCCGCCGGGAATCAGCCGGGAAGGGCAGGCCGACTTCATCGACACGCTCGGCCAACTGAATTCGCTGCGCCTCGACGACGTCGGCGACCCCGAAATCGCCACGCGAATTCAGGCGTACGAAACCGCCTTCGCGATGCAGGCGTCGGCTCCAGAACTCACCCGCATCCAGGACGAAACGCAGCACACGCTCGACATGTATGGCGCGGTCCCCGGAGAGGCGTCTTTCGCCAACAACTGTCTGCTGGCCCGCCGGCTGGTCGAGCGGGGAGTGAGGTTCGTGCAGCTCTATCACACCGACTGGGACCACCACGGCGGCACGGGGACCGACCTCGGCGAGGGTCTCGAAAAACGCGCTCTCGAAACCGATCGCGCGAGCGCCGCTCTCGTGCTGGACCTCAAGGCCCGCGGACTGCTCGACGACACGCTCGTCATCTGGGGAGGCGAGTTCGGCCGTACACCGATGGGCGAAACTCGCGAGACGACAGGCCGCGACCATCACATTGACGCGTTCACGATCTGGATGGCCGGCGGCGGCCTCAAGCGCGGCCACATCCACGGCGCGACGGATGAACTCGGCTTCGGCGTCACCGAAGGCCTCATCCACGTCCACGACCTGCACGCCACCATCCTCCACATGCTGGGCCTCGACCACAAGCGGCTGACCCACCGCTTCCAGGGCCGCGACTACCGGCTGACCGATGTGCACGGGGAGGTGGTGTGGGACATATTGGCGTAGTGGCAGGGGAGTCCGAAGTAGGCGGATGTGGAAAATGGATTAGTCAGTTGTCACTGGTCCAACTGTCATTTGTATCTGACCACGCTCGGCATGCCTGCCCTGCTTCGCGATGCAGGCATGGCACCCAAAACATGCCACCCCGCCGACCGCCGTTCGCACTGCTGGACGAGCCAGCAGTGGCGCCCACTTTCGGTCAGTTCAACAGTGCCACCCCGCCGCGGCCCGCAGCTCCGGTTGAACTGATTGTTCGGCTAACGTGCTTTCTTTATTTGTGATTGGAGACCATCGCTTAGCTGGCCAAGGACATCTTCGAGCCTCTGCCCCTCCGCAAGGCTTACCTGCTGAATGTCGCCAAGCATGAATTCAATCTTGTCAGGAAGCGGAGAGTCATCCAATCGCATTCCCACAATTGGTTTGTTCTTTCTCTTGGCGAATATGATCTCCTTCAAGCAGTATTCAGATGCCACAGAAGCGCGAGAAATCAGCATCAACACAACATCAGATTCGTTGATAGCTTCCGCAAGTTTCGTGGGCCATTCTTCACCAGCGGCGATACCTACCAAGTCTAGCCACACATTGAAGCCGAAGCCTTCAAGCAACCTACGAAGCATTTCCGCCTTTTCAATGTCCCTCCGACTGTAACTAATAAAGACGTTTCCAATCTTAGCGAAGTAGGTCTCTGCGAGAACCTGCTGGAGTTGCTTTGCGACTTCATTCGCGAATTCATCGATAGAAGAATATGGCGTGATCTTCACGCCGAGATGCTCAAGGCGTCGAATGAGTTTCTTTTGCTCGAGTTCCGTCTCCGTGAGAAAGGGCGAGTCGTGACCAATTGCTAGTTCTCTGGTGAGAAACGCATTCCGCCTGAACACCAGGAGTCTGATCGCGGGATTTGCGAGGGCTGTATACATCTCCAATGCTGTCACAGAATCAAACTCATTCTCCGGTATCCAACCGAATCGTTCGCCGAGAACAGAGATTATCACTGCTGCGCGATTCAGCTCGGACTTGACGATCTCCAGGACTGTCGGATGTGCCATCTCGTCCGTGATTCCCCAGCGGAGGTCAATATCGGTAAGAGTAATTCGGTGCTCTTCGCAGATTTCTCGCAGGTGCGGGAAGACCCGAGTGACGAGAGCTTCTCGTTCCAGCACCATGTCTCGAAACGTCGAAGAAGTAAACACTCGAACATTGTTTCGATCTGAGTTCATTCGTGTACTTCAGCCGCACGACTGCGTTAACCGGGTTGCCGCCGGGTGCCATGTCCACATCGCAGCAGGATGGACATGTTTCGATCTCGATCACGCGTCCGGCATGCCTGCCCTGCTTCGCGACGCAGGCATGGCACCTAATGGGGCGGTCAATCTTGTCACAATTGCAGGGAGCATTCCACCCCGCCGACGTAGGACTGGAAACTGAAGGCAGTCAGGTGCAAGAGATTGATGGGCGGACCTCCTCGCGGTCATCGCCCGTCAATCACGCTGCACCACTGCGAGAAATCTCGATTGCGCGCTTCTGACCAAGATACAAGGCGATGTTCTCGGCTACTTTCAGTGGATTGATCCCGTGAGTCGGAATGAACTCTGAATCGAGGCTGGCTCCCATCTCGGCACCGGCGAAGTTTCGGACCCAAACCGTCACGGATCGGGTGGCACGCCGCGAGCGACGTTAGGAGCGAGGGGCGTGGCGAGTCGAGAGTTGGCGTTCACTCCGAGAACATGGGCAACGTGCGATCCATTTCCAGAGGAACAGGGCGAATGCCGGCGTACCATCGGGCACTCGACCAGAACCAATCTTCGGGACGCAACACGAGGCCACGGCGGACCGGGTTCGCATGAATGTAGCGGGGTAGCACCGGTTGACTCAACCGGTGCGGGCCATGCCCGCTCCGCTGGAAGCCGATCGCGTTACGACGCGCCCACTTCAGCGTCAAGCACTCGACCTCGATCGACAATTAATATCGACGTCGATTCCCGGATGGGCTTCTGGCCGCTACGCGGCACCGGTTGAGGCAACCGGTGCTACCCTGCTGAATTCGGTGCCACTGGCCGGCGTG
>JANNSB010000176.1:0-5880 GCA_031402175.1 Planctomycetaceae bacterium | reverse complement strand
CGTCGGGGGATAGTCGCCCGCATGGAACAAATCTCCAAGCTGATCGCGGGCGAGTTCCCGCAGTTCGTCGTAACTCTCTTCGAGTTGGGTGACAGCCACGACGAGTTCGTCCTGAAACTCCTGCATGCGTGCGCTGAACTCTTGAACCGCACGCTGGGGCAGCAGCCTGATGCCCGGCTCGGGGAAGGGGAGTGTCAACGCCTTCCAGTATTGGACCGCTTTGCCTTTGATCTGCGTCACCTGTTTGAACGCCGGATGCGACGTATCGAGCAGTTTTTTGCCGGCGGAGAGATAATCCCGCTCGGCACCGAATGTGTCGGCGGCCTGGGCCTTCTGCTGCGGCGTGAGCGTCTTGCGGACGCCGAGCCAGGTGCAACTCAGCCGCACGGCGGCCATGGACTGACGCAGGCGTAGTGCTGGGTCTAAGTCGTGGGAAACTGGGGGAGAGGAGGAACGTCGAGACGTGGTGGTGGTCATGAATTGCTCCATTGAAGAAATGAAAGAATGGCGGGAAAACACCGCCCATTCTCCTGTTACAGCGTGCAGGAGAACTCAAGAGTGGAAAGCTCTCTGAGTCAAAGTATGCAAACGTACTTGAGTTCACCGAAGCCGATCTGCCGCGTGAACTCACTCAGCCCGAGGTCGTGGCGGCGAAGGTTCGTGAGATGTTCGACGGCAAGACGCCGGTGAAGATCACCGACGTTGCTCGCGCCCTCAAGATGAACTACGGAACATGCAAAAATGCGGGATCCCATGTTTCCATTCGCCATCATCCGCCTGGGCAGAGCGCATCACCATGCATGTCCTTTCACGGAACGTGAATCAGGACAGCATCGGGATCGAAGTCCCGCATGAGGGGGATGTGGGGATGCTGGCGGTCGTCCGTGAGTTGCTTGACCGTCGTGGCGACAAATGCCTGCAGTTCGCTGATGGTAATCTGTCCATCCGGCACAAGATCGGCAGCTCCCTCCAGGCCGCGCAACACGGCGAAAGTGAATGCGCCGTGCTGAAGCTCCGACATCTCCCAGGAAAGTTCGAGACCCCGTGATGCCGAGAAGACCATCACGCGGGCGTCTCGCAAGAGTGCGTCGGCGATTTCCTGCTGCGAAGCCGGGGCGCGCCCGAATCCACCGGCGTGACAGCAGTCGGAAAAGAACAGCACGGTACCGGCGCGAGTCTGACCCAGCGGGGCGGCAATCAACTGCCAGGGGAGCAGATTCGCATCATCGTGGGGGACATAGTACACCGCACCGTCCGGGTCGCGCGCGCCGTGCCCGGAAAAGAACAAGATGAGCGTGTCACTGGGGCGGCATTGTTCTCGGAGCTGTTCGAGCGCCGCGACAATACCGACCGATGTCGCGTCCTGATCGACGAGCAGGGTGGTGATGGTTTCGTCGTAGGCCGAGGACGCAGTGGAACTGAACAAGTCGTGTAACGCCCGCGCATCGTCATCGCAATACTCGAGATCAGAGTCGTCGCCCTCGTAGTCGCTGACTCCGACGGCCAGCACGAACAGGCGCCGGCGGCCGGCCGTTTCCGCGCCGGCGAAGACGTGGTGAAAGATATCGGGGGAACTCTCCAGACCGCCGACACTGAGGGATTGCGCCGACACGGCAAGCGATCGACGCCCGGCGGGAAACTCGATCCGTACCTGACGCATGACCGTGCCGTTCTCCTCGGTTGATTGCAACTCGGTCAGCGCCTCGCCGTCGATCAGGCGGCCGTTGACGAAGAATCGCACCTGCTCGATTGGATCATCGGCAGATCCCGGCACGGCCGTGGCCTCAAAGACGCCGTGGTCGCGATGCAGTTCAACCTTTTGCAACGCCACGCTGGGGGGAGGAGTGGCCGTCGACACCTGTTCATCAATGTTGATCGGCTGTCCCTGCAGGATGCGGGCGACAATGTCTGGCCGATGAAACCGGTTCTCGTAGAGATCAAGCGGGTAGGCGTGTTCGTTGACGAGCCACGCGCCGATGCGGCGTCCCTCGGGGGAAGCGCTGTAGTAGCCCTCGGGAGTCACGATCATCCACTCGACGCGCTCTTCCAGCCGGTCATAGACGGCGACGAACGTCGCCACTCGCCGACCGGTGGCGACGTCCCAGAGGCTGTTCCCATCGAAGTAACGGCGCGAGTCGCTGGAGAATACACCGTCCTCGAAGGATCCATCGCGACCGAAGATATAGCCGCTGGAACCAGCTTCCGGCTCTGCTGTACTGATGCGCCGACCGGTTCGGGCGTCAAAGAACAGCCGTTCGCCGATCGCGAGCACGCACCCATCGGGGCTGAAAGGGACAGGATAGGAACTGTTAAGCCCCTGAAGTCCCTCCAGCGGCAGGTCGGTATCGGTGCTCAGGTCGTCCAGAACAACTTGGCTGCCCCCCTGTTGCGGCCGCGCCAGCAGCAACTTGCCTCCCGGAGTAAACCGGGCGCCCTGCTGGTACTCCAGTTCCGTTGCGGCATCCTGGATGGAGCGGATTCGCTCGGCCGTTCGGGCGTCCCACAGCGTGACCGCGCCGTTGTAGTGAGATGTTGCAAGCCACTGACCATCGAGACTGAAGTCGAATCCATAAGCCACAGTGCTGGCATCGTTCGGATCACGCGGACCCGCGTCGAACCCATTTCCTTCCACGCGGAAATACTCTTCCCCGGTCTCGCCGTTCCAGGCGACGATACGGTCGTCCTCATAGACGTCTGCCGTCCCGGAGGACCAATACCCGAGCACCAGTGACTCATCCGATGCCGCCCTGATCGTGATTTCATCAGCGGAAATGCCCATCGGCAGCCGCAATGACTCAACGGGCGACGACAGCGGGGGTCGACGAGGGGCCCATTCATCGTTGCCCTCCCACTCCTGAATCTGGGCAAGCTCCGCCCGCGCGACGTCCCACTTAAATGAATAGCTTCCAATCGAATACTGAAAGGTGACGAACGGATGCGGCCGGAACACCGTCGTGGCCAAACTTTCACCGAAAGACCGCTGGTGTGCCCCGGGCAACTCCCGTGACGCGACTTCGTTGGACCAGAGGCGGTCGAAGCGTGTCAGTAGAACGCGAGTTACGACCTTGTCCTCGCGCCAGTTCCAGACTTCGGCCCACGAGCGTGCCGGCCTCGCTTCGTCGTTGATGCGATAGCCGATGAGGGAACCGTCCCCCAGGAAAAACTGCGGAGAGAGTTGGAGGACGTCGAAGTCGATCTTCGGCAGCGCGTGAGTGGCGATGAGACGTCCTGTATCGGCCTCCCAGACCTTGATCGCCCGATCGCCCTGCCATCCTGTGGCGCCGGCGAAGAACTCCCCATCAGGGCTGAACTCGAGTCCGCCGAAGTCGTAGGTATATTCAAAGAAAATCTCTGGAACGCCCATCATTATCCCACTCGGCGGTATCTCGAGCAGAAAGTGCTCATCGCCTGCACGGCCGAACATCCCACCATGCGGGATGGAGCTGCGCGTGAACGTGGCGAGGTCCCAATCGGTGATGTCGAGATCATTGGCGACCAGCAGACGTCGACCGGTGGGATCGAGGGCGGCGTACAGCATCGATGTCTCTCGCCCCGGGAGCGTGCGGTCGCCTTGATTGCCGCCCGACGAGACGTTCGAGGCAAGATAGGATCTGCGCTCCACCCGACCGTCGACGTAGGTGTGCTCGTACACGGTATAAGACGGGACAGTCTCGTAGGGCTTTCGATCCTGAACCCAGGTCCGCTGGAGATGAATCCAAAAGTCGCGCTTAACAATTTCAAGGTTTGAATTGAACGTCGTATGGTAGTTGGTCGTGAGCAGATGAGTGCTGTCGGCGGAAAATGACACGGTATAGGGAATCTCGTAGGCGGTTCCGTCGAATTGCAGCAGGCGGCCGGTAGCCGGCTCGAGGATGACGACCCAACCTCGCCACGTGTAATCTCGACCGAACTGTTGGGCGTGATCGATCATTGCACCGCAGATCGCGATGTACTGGCCGGCGGCATCGAACGCGGCGGAGACGATCGTCAGAGTCTCTTCGTTGGCGTTCTTCTGAGCAATCTCGTCTGAATTCCCCGATGCGGCGACGAGCGAATTGAGGTTCTGTCTCCAGAGCGGCGCTCCGTTGACGGCATCCCACATCGAAAGGTTGCCGGTTCTCTCATAGACGAAGATCTGCCGGCCGTCGGGAGTGAATTCCCCACCCAGAGTCTGATCAGGAATGGACAGGCGAAAGAGACGCCGACCAGCCTCGGCATCCCAGACCCACACGCCGTCCGAGGTGTGACCTGTGACCAAGAGCTGCGCATCGGGGCTGAAACGCGTCCACAACACCGCCGACTCGTGCGTCTGCGCGACGAACTGCGGCAGCAGACTGCGATCGACATTGCGTTCCCGAGCCGCGGGAGCGTTGTCGTCGTCGGGAATTGTTTGCTCATCAATTCCCGCGGCCGCGACCGCTTCGAAGGGCGGTTCGGAGTCGCTGCAACCATGCCATGCGGTCGCACAAATGGAAAGCCCAAGAAGCCAGCGCGTTGTCACCATGAGAAACCTCGTCTCTGTGTTCACTGGCAGGTTATGGAAATGACTTGGCAAGCGCGAGTAATACAGTGGTATGACGCACTCAGTCGCAGATAGTGCCTTTGAAATCCGCTGGCGTGCCTCGGAAACAACGATTCTCTCACGTAAAACCAATTGCACAATCAGCAAACTCTCTCGAACACGGCTGAATTGTCACGAACTTGGGAGCGGCGTCGCTATCGCGTGGGTGGCCCAGATAGCTGTGCTATCTGGGTCGACGAAGTCGATGGGAGGTTGCAGCGACGAATTCAATCTTGGACACGGACTCAGCTGATCCACGCGTTCACAAGACCTCCCACGGCTGCCGCCCCGAAAGAATCTTTCATGGCCACCCACGTCGCACACCCAAAGCATTCAGTCCGAGCACCCGGCACACCCAACGCCTTCAACCACGGCACCCGGCCTATTGTCTTTATCCGGCGGCCTCGGCTAACCTAGCAGCGAGCCACGTCAACGGATACGGCGCCCCAACGATCGTCGAACACCGGATTCACGATCGTTTGCTTCATTCAGCCGCGTGTGGGGCGATGCGGCTTTCAAGGGCGCGAGGGGCATCCGATGAGCCAGGACGAAGGGCACGTCGAATCTGTCATTGGTCCTGGGCCAAGGACGTTTGAATACAACCGCGCGAAGTGCCTATGGTGGGTCGTGTTTTGTGTGGGGGTACTTTGCCTCCTTGCCGGGTCATTCGTCACGAAGCCAGATGAAGCCGACAGCAATTCGTGGATCGTGCTGGCGATCGTGATCGGGATCGCACTTCTATTCCTGTTCATGTTCGGTGCGGCGATTGTGTCGTACTGGAAAGGACTCCGGCATATCGGCGCCGCATTGAGGTTTCAGGAAGACGGACTGATCGACATAAGAACCGATATCGGGACTCCGTGGTGGGCGATTCGCAAGGTCACGGTCCAGGGGTTTACGCTGAATGGCGTTCCACTTACCAGTTGGCTGGAACTCAGGCTCGAAGACAAAGAGGGGCAAACTTTTGTGAGATGCATTGAGACGCTGGGGCTTCGCGAATCCCCCAATGTGATCGCCGACCTCATTCTTGAATACTGCCGCAAATCAGTTGAAGCAGGTCAGGCGGCGCCTGACGAACGGCAGAGTGGACAGGCTTCGTCTACAGAACCGCAGTAAGACAACGGTTCAATCGCAGAAACTGTCGCGAGTGGAGGATCCAGCGTTCAACTAACCGTGGCTATCGACCTCGTCACCCGGCGATCCGAGGCACTGACGCATCTTGCCCAATGGGATCTGGCCGCCAACGATTACGGGACTCTGATCGATCAGTTTCCCGCCGGGCGCAGATGGAATTCAGAACGGAACAATTACATGCTGGA
>JANNSB010000175.1:0-3810 GCA_031402175.1 Planctomycetaceae bacterium | reverse complement strand
TATCGAACACTTCGGGACAATACTTTTGCACCATGTCGGAGGAGATGCGATTCTCTTTGCAGATCTCGGCATAAAAATCCACAGAAGGCCGCCTGATCCTTTTTTGCGTACGTCAACTGGCTCCGTGTTTCTTTGAGTTGTTGGACGGTTGGCTCCAACCGAACCAGGGATGATGCAAGCGCCGGACTGGCCTTCGGTGCAGCTGATCTCCGCACCGCCGCCAGGGCACCCTTCGTCGTAGACGCCAGCCTTGTTCCTGACGACCCGCGACTCTCCTTAGTCATGATCCAGGTCACCGTTCGATTTCATGCCGGCGCTCGCGAGGCCGCTGGCGTTGCGGAGTCTAGACTGGAATTGTCGGACGGGGACTCCATCGCCCGATTGAAGGAGCGGCTCGCCATCGATTTCCCCGCAATCGAACGCTACCGCAACTCGCTGCTGTTTGCGGTTCGTGAGGAGTATGTCGCTGCCGGCCACCGGTTGGCTGACGGTGACATCGTGAGTTGCTTCCCGCCGGTCAGTGGCGGATGATGCGGCCATGAAGGGTCCTGGGCTGAGACTACTGGTCGACGTTCGCCGCATGTGGAAATGTCCCCGCTGCGGATACGAAGAACATGTCGGCACCCAGGTCACCACCGTTGCCTGCCCCTGCTGTCCGGGAGTGGCGATGAAACTCAGCGAGCAAAAACGCATTTATGCCGATGAACTGACGAAGCTTCGTAACCGGCCGAAACCAGAACCCGTGACGAACGAAGTCGACGTTGCTCAAGTGATCGAAAGTCAGTCCAATGCGGCTGTCGCTGCGGAACCACCGCTGACCGAGGCATCGCAGTCAGCCGCCGGTGAATCGCAGCAACCTCCCAAGAGGCGCGGAGCACGGCCTCACAAACAGTCCCGCCGCGGGCAGCACAAGCAACAGCAACAGCCGGGCCAGCCGCCGACCAACGAGAACGATACCGAAGAGTGAAGGCAGCGGTCAGGACGAACGACACGTCACTCGAACGCTGCGACGATATCGGGATGGCTCAGATCCAGCCGGTACATGATCTGATTGTAATTGTACCGCTGCGTGGCGGGTGAGTTCGTAAACGTGTTGCAGTAAGTGCCTTCGAAGTAGATCACGCGACCGCCGTCGTCATCAAAGTACGGGTGCTGGCACGGGTTGTAGAACGTCTGCTTGTCGTGCGTGACGATGCGAACCGCTTTCTCGAACGGCCCCTGCGGCGAGTTGGCCTCCGTGTACCAGACCTCACCCAGCAGCGAGGGACTCTCGTCGTCGAACGTGATCTCGGCGGCAATCATCACCCAGCGCTGCCGGTATTCATTCCAGTAGACGCTGCCGGAATGCAGCGTGACGTGTCGACCGGAATCTTCGACATCGACAGGCAGGTAGAAAGCTTCATCGGCCTCAATCAGCCCGGCTGCCAGCCATTCGAGTTCATCTTTCGGAGTAATGGGCGGACTGTCCTGCCATTGCCAGTCGAGTGCGCCGTCGGCATTCCGTCGCGGCTCACCCGTGGCCAAATCGACACATGACCACGATTTGTACTGCCCGGGATCGACAACGGCTTCCATCCTGGCCGGCACTCGCGTCGCTGCGTAGGGACTGCCAAATTCCAGGAACTCGACGCCGCAGTCGTTGAATCGCATCGGATGGTACTGCAGCATCCGCCACGTCTCCTCGAGCGGGAATACGGCTGCCACTTCGAAGATTTCGCGTTCATCGTTATAGACCATGATCCCCTGCTCGTAAGGATCACCGAGGCCCGGACGCCGCGCATAGTGCGTGACCATGCGTTCGCCTTCGTCGGAATCGACGGTGCAGACACCGTGCACCCAGACGACGCCTTCCGGGTTATCGACTTCGGCCATCGCACGGGCGAAACCATCGTCGCCGACGAAGTAGTCGAAATTAACGCCTTCACCTGGATGGAGGCCGCCATTGGCGGGCAGTTCCGAGGTCGCGCCGGCAGTGCGAAACAGCCCCAGCGGATAGAGCAGCCGATTCGTGTCCCCCCAGAACCAGTACAGCTTGCCGCGATAGGGCGCAACCATCACGGAATCCTGACCAGCCACTTGAGCCGATCCCAGCGGATGTTTGAGCGGCGTGTCATAGCCGAGCAGCACTGAATCCCGATAGAGGCCGCGCCCCGTGCAGCGGTAGAGCCGCTCGGCCAGGTTGATCCGTTCCAGGCGCACTTCGGTGCGCCCGCCGGGTTCGATTGTCAGCCGAAGCCCCTCGATGCCGAATCCATCTTTCGGCACGCGATAGCCGGGCGCATGCACGGTGAAGAAGATCGACTCTCCTGACTGGCCCGGTTCGGCATACGCGATGCGACCGGCGCTGTCGGTGATATTCCGGACGTTGTCGACCGTTTCCAGTTCGATCAGCGGAATACCGCGCCCCGTCTGGGCATCGACGACCTGAATCTCGAAGAACCCGTTTGCCGGTTGTGCCCATACCGCTCGACTGCTGAATTCGAGCAGAAGTAGCACCGTCAGACCGAACGGAACGTGATTCGACATGTTTCAAATCTCCCAACAAGCTGTCATCAGAAGCGCCGGGCGCTCTGCCTTTCAATGCAGAGCAGGTTCACTTAGGGAAGCCCGACGACTCAACAGCAACTCTCGCACTTCGGCCCCCAGAAAGATCGAACCGGTCACGCATATTACGTCGTCGGCCTCCGCGCACTGCTCGGCCTGCTGGAGGGCGGATGCAGGATTCTCTGCGGTTGACCATTGGCCGTCGGTCAATTCCTCATTGGCCAATTGAGAAAGCTCGTTCAACGGCAGCGCGCGGGGATTCGTCTGATAGGCCGTCAGAATGATCTGCGCGAACTGTCCGTCGACAATCCGCAGCATGGCGCGGGCGTCCTTGTCACGCGAGATTCCGAAGACCAGCCTCCTGTGATCACGCGGAAACGGAGCCAGAATATCGAGTACCGACTGGAGCGACGCTTCGTTGTGCGCACCGTCCACCACGATCAGCGGTGCATGTCCCAGGACTTCCGCTCGCAGCGGCAGCGACACTGACGAAATTGCCGATGCGTCGAAGGATCGTCGTGTCATTTTCGATTGTCGATTCAGAAACAACTCCACGGCTGCGATCGCCAGCGCGGCATTGCGGGCATGATGACTCCCGGGGACCGGCATCAGTACACCCTCATGTCGACCGCCGCGGCATTCGATCGTTACTCGTGTCCTAAGGAGTGGGTTTTGCCTGGACATTGCGATCTGCTCGTCGCGAGTGATGCGAATGTCGCGATCGACTTCCAATAATTCGCAGCCGTTCTCGGCTGCGACGTTGCGGACTACATCCCGTGCTTCGTGCGCGGCCACTCCGCTGATAACCGGAATGCCGCGTTTGATGATCCCCGCCTTTTCGCGAGCGATCGATGCCAGATCATTCCCCAAAAGTTGCGTGTGATCACGACTGATCGACGTGATCACGCAGACTTCAGGCCGGCAGACGTTCGTGGCATCCAGTCGGCCTCCCAGTCCGACCTCCAGCACGACGGCGTCGACGCGTTGCCGACGGAAATGCAGCCACGCCATCGCCGTGCAGACTTCGAAAAACGTCGTCGGGGAATGCGCGCCATCGGCATCGCAGTCGAGCAACGCCGGTCGCAATTCATCGACGACCGCTTCGAGGTCGGACACGCTGGGGAAGCCGCCGTCTACGGTCATCCGTTCTTCGAAGCGATGAATGTGTGGTGAGGTGTATAAGCCCACCTTCAGACCCGCCGACCGCAACAGCTCGGCAGCCATGTGCGCCGTCGTTCCCTTCCCCTTGGTGCCGGCGATGTGAAT
>JANNSB010000174.1:0-4313 GCA_031402175.1 Planctomycetaceae bacterium | reverse complement strand
GGCTCCCCGTTGATCCCCTCCAGGCCGTCGGGCCGCTACGTGCGCGTTGAGCTTCCCGGCAGGGAAGAGTACCTGCATCTGGCGGAAGTTCAGGTCTTCGATGGTGAGACGAATCTGGCGTCCTCCGGGACCGCGCGGCAGTCGAGCATCGAATTTGGCGGCGATCCTCAGCGGGCGATCGATGGCAATACCGACGGCGTCTTCGACCACAATTTCACCACGCATACACGACTAGAATTGAGCCCCTGGTGGGAACTCGATCTCGGGGCCGATCGCCAATTCGACCGTGTCGTGCTCTGGAATCGAACCGACGGTGCGCTTCCCCCGCCGAGGCTGAGCGGTTTTCGCGTGAGCGTGCTCGATGAGTCCCGGAAAACGGTCTACGAGCAGTTCTTCTCGACCCAGCCTGCGCCGTCTCTCGACATCGAAATTGCCACAGCCTCGGGCGACCTGGTGCGATTCGCCGGTGCGTATGCCGACTTCAGCCAGGGGAACGAAAACCCCCTGCCCGTCGCGAACGCTATCGACGGCGATTCCCAATCGTCTTCGGGCTGGGGAGTCTATCCGGAGACTGGCAGTCCGCATAACGCCATCTTTGAATTGGCTGATCCCTCCGCCCTGAACGAAAGGAACCGACTGACCTTCCGACTCGTGCAGAATTGGGGACATCACTCACTGGGCCGATTCCGCCTTTCCGTAACGACATCCGGCCAGCCCGCCTCCGCTCTGCAGTTGCGGCAGGCGATTGCTGAAGGTCAACTGTCCGGCGCTGGCGCGCTGGCCGCGGCGCGCTCCCTGGTTTCCGACAACGCGGCGGCGCAGGCAGCGCTCAACGAGTGGCATGATCAGTTCGCGGCGGGAGCAGTGCGGATCGAAGCGGAGAATTACGACGCGATCGACGCACCCTGGCAAAATGTCGACGGCGTCACTGCGTCAGGAGGGAGCTATGCCTTCGTCCCCAATGGAAGCGGTTTCGGTTCTCGGCCGGAGCAGCAATTGCAGGATTTGGAATACCGCTTCCAGATCGAAAGCGCTGGTCTCTACCGCTTCTTCCTGTTGTGCCAGGGGCCCAGAGGGACTGACGATTCGGTTTGGGTTTCGATGGATGATGGCGCTCCGGTCCAATGGTCTCTGCAAACGGGGGAGCATTGGGCTTGGGGGAGCAGCGCGGACGCACGGTCATTCACCCTCTCGACCGGCGACCACACTCTGCGTATCGGAAATCGCGAGGACGGGTTCGCTCTCGACGCCATTCTGCTGGTGCCCGAGTCGACTGCGGATGCGTTCGTCGCGGCGAGCGGCTGGCATGCCGTTCTGTCGGCAATGATCCAGAACCGGCTGGCCCAGCCCACCGTACTTCTGGAGCAGGTCCACGAAGCGCAGCGCTGGAGCGATCTCGAGCAGGCGTCCTGGCAGTCGCCGTCGTTCGGCGGGTTGGGGTTGCAGGCTGTAGCGCTGGCGATCAAGGCCGATCCGAACGACGCCGACCTGCACGACTTCCGCGGGCGCGTGCTGGGCTGGCAGAACCGGCAGGCAGACGCTGTGGCCGCCTACACGCAGGCTCTCGACATTGATCCACAGAGAATTGACACCCGCACAGCCCGCGCCGCCCTCTACGCCACTCTCGGCCAGAATGAGATTGCGCTCGCCGACTACACCGCCGCCATCGACGCCTTATGGGAACAGAATGACATCGGCACAATTAGCAAGGCCAGGCGCCTGGCGCTGGCCCGGGGAGACGTGAATTACGCACTGGGGAACTGGCAGGCCGCCGCGGCCGACTTTCGTGATTACCTCATTGTGGCGCCGGATACGACCGATGTCGAATTCATCGCGCGCATGGCGGATGCTCACACCAAGGCCGAGCAATGGCAGCAGGCGGTCGACGCCTGGACACGCGCACTGGAGTTGAAGCCCGACGACACGAGATATCTGGAGGCTCGCCTCAACCGATACCAATATCATCTGCGTGAGTATGAATTGGCGCTCGCGGACACCAACCGGCTCATCGAGCTCAATCCGAACAGTCCATGGACGCGAATGAGGCGCGCGGAGATTTACCGCGACATGCGAGAATGGGACTTGGCGCTTTCGAATCTGACACGGGCACAGGCCGTCGTGGGCGACGACAATGGCCGTTCCAGAATCTTCGAGATTCGAGCCTCCATCTTCGCACTGCAGGGAGATTGGGAGCAGGCGCGTGCCGAAATTGACAGGACGTCGAACTTGCGCGTGCCCGCCGATCGCATCTGGGAAGTTTCCTGGCATCGAGCGATACTCGCGGCGTGGAACGAAGACTGGGAGGAGTATCAGACTCTCACGGACATAATGGACGGCGCGCAGACTGACACCAATAACTCCAACCGTACAAGACTGCTGCTCTGGACGCTGCTGTTGGATCCCAATGAACTCAGTGAACAAGAGCGAGACCGCCTGTTGGAACTTGCAAGAGTCATGACCGATCGTTGGCCGCAGAGGTTGTCTGCCGATATCTACTTGCGATCCGGTCAGATCGACGAAGCCGCCCGCCTGTACGAAGAGAATGAGCCTCAAGAACCAACTGAGCTTTTCTCCGCCGCGCATGCACAGCATCTGCTGGGGAATGATGAACGCGCTCGACAATTAGTCGTGCAGGGCAATCGTTGGCTGGATGAGCTGCGCATGAGGGATCGCGAAGCCGTCGTGCCCCCAGGCTACGGCTGGGGGGACTGGCTGACGAATCTGCTTCGCAAACGCGAAGTCGAGAATCTGATTGTCGTGCCGCAACTTGCCGATTTGGATCAGACTCTGCAGGCCGACCCCGACAATGACGCTCTGCTGATCGCGCGCGCCGAGATCAATGCTGCATACGGCCGAAAGGAAGAACTGCTCGTTGATCTCAGCAGCACCTCGCCGGATCTCGCTGACGCCGCGCTGCTCGCCCGCCGCGCCGCGCTGCTGACTTATGCAGGTCAACTGGATCAGGCGCGCAGCGATTTCGAGCAGTTGGCCGTATTGGAACCTGAAAACTCAATCTGGAATGAACGGCTTGCCCAATTCACACCGCAGACAACCGCGGTCTGGAACTTCGATCAGGGCGCCGAAGGCTGGACCGGTAACACTCAGGTCACTCTAACTGCAACGGGTGGAGTGCTGCGAACCGAAAGTCTGGGCGTTGATCCGATTCTGTTTCAATCGGCGTCCGGGCCGACCGGCTGGCACGTGCTCACGATCAAGGCCCGTGCTGCTCAAGAACTTCCGCTGCAACTCTTCTGGCAGACTTTCCACGGCGGAGCCGGCGAACCGGAGTCCCGCCGTACCATCTTCGCGAACACGGGTGAGGAATGGCAGGTTCATCGCATTCTGTTTCAGTCGATCGGCGAGTTGAGAAATCTGAGGCTCGATCCTGGAAACGCAGTGGGGCAGATCTGGGAGATCGACTCGATCACGCTGGAAAGCATCGGCAATGAGAGTCTTTCCGTCTGGGCCGATGAACTCGTCGCACGCATCGGGCAGGGAACAGCGACAGCGGCCGATGTGACAGAGCTCGATTTGGTGCTGGAGGCCCATCCCAAAACTCCTCTCGTCGCCAGCGCCGAAGACTGGAACGCCGAGGCAATCTCCTGGCGATATACGATTCTCGAACCCCCGGGAGACTGGATGGCTGAGGGTTTTAACGACGGGGCCTGGTCGACCGGACTGGCTCCGTTCGGCAGCGCCCCTGAAACATGGATTTGGTCGAGGGATCGCGGGCGAACCCGCTGGGCGGACGATGAGATCTGGCTGAGGCACGAGTTTGAGTTGGCCGAAATCCCCTCGGGCCCATTGACGTTTCGTCTCAAACACGATGATGGCATTGAAGTCTACCTCAACGGCCTCAAGGCCGCTGAACTCTCGGGTTCAAGTGACTATGTCAATGTTGCCTGCTTGCCGGAAGCGGCTGCCACGCTCAAACCGGGAGGGAACGTCATCGCCGTGCGTTGCGCCAATGGCACAGGACAGTCCATGGTCGATGTGGGGCTGTATGTCTCAAACAGCAACGATCGAATGCTGGAAATCCTCACCGCGGCGATCGATGAACAACCCGACAATCAGCCGCTGCTTCGTTTGCGTGGAGACATCTATTTCGATCGTCAGGAATGGCAGGCGGCTGTTGACGATTACAATGTCGTCATCGATGCGGATGCCCCGAATATCGACCTCGTCACCCGGCGATCCGAGGCACTGACGCATCTTGCCCAATGGGATCTGGCCGCCAACGATTACGGGACTCTGATCGATCAGTTTCCCGCCGGGCGCAGATGGAATTCAGAACGGAACAATTACATGCTGGA
>JANNSB010000173.1:0-2731 GCA_031402175.1 Planctomycetaceae bacterium | reverse complement strand
AAAAGGCATCCTGGCCGGCTCCGCCCGACACGCGCACGGATCGAGCAATTGTGCAAGGCTTTGAGCCCCTTTGGCGTACTAGAAACGAACGTATTCCATCAGAGATCGTGGCGAGAAGCCGAACTCACCAATGAGGACAAGACGACAGAGGTATTTGACTTTCTACTGCAGAAATTGACACCGAAGGTTCTCTTTGTCCACGGCCGCTCAGCAGTTGACCACCTGCGGCGGCTGACAAATACCCGGATAGAGCGCGAGACTTTCACCAGCATTCAATACCAGGGTGTTGCCCTCGATGTGTTCGCCGGTCATCATCTTTCGTACCAGTGGTCATTTGCAAAGGTTGAGGAGCTTGGGAGTCAATTGCAGGCACGGTGTCGCTCTCTGACGAAAGGCCACGCCGAGCAATAGAGGGTCGGCGAAGGAGCTAAGCTGATGACCGTGCAACCTTCAGGCAACGCTGCCGCACCCGGGTACTCGATCATTATTCCCGAGGAGACCGTGGCCCGCGCTGCGGACTATTTGGAGGAATTGCGAGCCGGCCGGACACCACCGGGAGCCTTGCTGTGTGGTCGCCTCCAAGGCTCGAACATTCAATCGCTGACCGAGCTGGATCTCCTTGGCAAACTGTTCGACACCAAGCCGCCTCAAATCTTTGCCGAGTCCGCCGTGTCCGGAGATGGATCCGACTGGAACCTCATCGAGCTGGGACTGCTGGGCGATATCTCGATCGCTGTGCCGGCGACGATCTTCGATGACGGCCAGCATCAATCTCCGACGCCCCATACGCCCCCCTTTTTGGGAATGCTGATCTTCACTCCCGGCGCTCTCCTGCGCAACGGGCGGGGGCAGACGCCAGCCGATTGGAATGAAGCGACCGTGGCTGATGGAAAACTGTCTGACGAGGGCTACTACAACCTTTACCGGCGCAGGCTGCTCCCGGTACTCCGCTATCTGAACCAACGCGCTGCCAGGCCGAGGTCTGCGTTTGTGACTGTGCCGGGCCTCGGTTGCGGACAGTTCGCCGGTAAGTTTCGTGGTCAACTTGGGGCGCGATTGCAGGCCGTTCTGCAGAGTCTTCTGACAGAGCATGGAGCCTCGTTTCCCAACCTCAAGGCCGTCTACTTCGATCCGTACAGCGAGTGTGAGAACGACCGTCTCGAGATTCACGGCATCTCGCTGATGGTCCGGCCGCAGCGGCAGCCGGGGAATGAGGGGAAGTCGCAGCTTTGCCGTCCGATCGCGTATGCGGAGCGGGGGGACGATTATTCCAGCTGCGATCTGTACAGTCTGGTCGCGTGGGACCATGTTTCCTGGCCCGGCAACGACTTCTTCGGGGGCTCGCGCACCACCGATGATGGCGTTAAGGCCGCGGCGACCAGTTCGATGTCGGTGCTGACAGGCATTGAAGGGAAGTACGACAGCGGGCGCGGTCAATACCAGCCCCCTCGTCCCTACCCCACCTGGGATGCAGTGGTGGAAGAAGGCCAGCGCACACGGCAGCTTCGACTGTGGAACCCGCTGGCCGTGTTGCGGCCAGAAGGGTAGCCCGGATGGGTGGCGGGGGCGCGCTTCGTAGCCATCTTTATTCCTCCAACGCAACTTTCGCGGAGCGAAAGGCGACTATCGCCACACCTCGGCCGCCGGCATGGGCGTGCGGTCGTTGTCGAACAGGCCCCAGTGCTCTTCGATGGCGAGGCCCGAGGCGTCGCGCTTCCAGGTGAGATCGAAGGCTTCGAAACCGACCTGGCAGCTCACGAGTACGGGACCACTGGCCGCTGAGTCCACGAATTCGGCGCCGTCGAAAATGTAGCTGTCCCAGAAGTCTCGCTGCGTGTCGGGCGAGTACTTCGCATCGCCGCCGTGCGGGAAGCCGGTCTCCTTGACGATCACCGGGCGACCGGATTTGTCCGCCAAATCGACCGCCCGCTCGTGGACCCAGTTTGCCGCCTCTTCGGCCGACAACTCACTGCGATCGAACACCGGATGGATGTTCGGACACAAGAAATCGCCGAACGACTGTAGCGCCGGCCCCCACTCTGCGTGATCATACGCCCCTTGCGGCTCCGACGTTGTGATCGCCACATCGGCCGGCAGCGTGCGCCGCAATCGGTCGGCCGCGAGATGCAGATCATCGAGTTGATAGCGTCCGAACGTCAGACCTTCGTTACCCACGATGACGGCGCAGGCAATGTCTTCGCCATAGAGTTCGACGAGCCGAGCGACGCCGTCGAGTTCATCGGCCGACTTCGGGTTCCACACCGCCAGCATCACGGCTTCGTATTCGAGTTCCACCGCCAGCGCGACGATCCGCGGCGTGCAGGCCTCGTGATAGCCATAGAGGACGAGTCCGTCGAAGTAGGGCCGCAGCGTCTCCAGATCGCGGCGAATCGACTCGGTCGACAGCCGTTCGTTGTTAGCCGGATCGCGCGGATCGAGTTCCGACGGCGTGTAGCCAACGAGATCGAGCTCCGGGGAGGACTGCAGCAGTTCGATGAAGGGGAAGTCCTCCGCGGAAACGCCGCCACCGCCGTCTCCGATGATCGAAAGCACTACGGTAATTGCGAAGACACTCAAACGTCGCATCGGTTCCCTAAAGTTGTTGTCAACTGACGTGGATTCGGGATCCCAAATGACAAGTGCCGTGAGGAAGTTTCAAAACCCAGTTTGGTTCATGTGCTGGCACCTGCTGCAGGTGCTGCAAGAGGACTGCGGCGTGGCCTACCATCCG
>JANNSB010000172.1:0-8218 GCA_031402175.1 Planctomycetaceae bacterium | reverse complement strand
GCCGAGCCGCGGCAGCGCAGGCGGATCGTGTCCTCCGGCAGCCCTTCCGGTCCCCACTTCTTCGAGATTTCGTGGCTGAGCGTGGTGGCGAACGCGCGATCGATGTTCTGGATGTTCAGGTCGATCGTCACCCGCTCCGCCCGGTCGATCGCCCCCAACCGACGGCATTCGGGAATCAGCAGCAACTGGTCGAGCGTCTGTTCGAGGCCGTGCTTCTGCGGCTTCTGACAGTACGTGCCGACGTCCGGATGCGGCTTGGGAGCGAGCGTCAGAATCGATGACAGGTCGATGTGCTTCGCCTTCCAATGGTTCCGCAGGTCGGCGACAGATTCAAGCACATCGACCCGGCCGACCATTTCGTTGATGGTGCGGAAGCCAAGCTGCGCCATGATGCGGCGCGCATCCTCGGCCACCATGAACAGGTAGTTGACGACATGCTCCGGCTGTCCCGTGAACATCTTCCGCAGTTCGGGATCCTGGGTCGCGACGCCGACCGGACAGGTGTTGAGATGGCACTTCCGCATCATGATGCAGCCGAGCGTGATCAGCGGAGCCGTCGCGAGACCAAACTCCTCTGCTCCTAACAGGCACGCGATCGCGACATCCCGACCGGTGCGAATCTGGCCGTCGGTTTCGAGCCGCACACGGCTGCGGAGGTCGTTCTTGACGAGAGTCTGATGCGTCTCCGCGATCCCGAGTTCCCAGGGGAGTCCCGCATGCTTGATCGACGTGAGCGGTGAGGCGCCCGTGCCGCCGCCATCGCCCGAAATGAGGATCTTGTCGGCGTGTCCCTTCGCGACGCCGGCGGCTACTGTGCCGACTCCGACTTCGGACACCAGCTTGACGCTGATGCGTGCTGATGGATTCGCGTTCTTCAAGTCGAAGATGAGCTGCGAAAGATCCTCGATCGAATAGATGTCGTGGTGCGGCGGCGGACTGATGAGTCCCACGCCCGGAGTCGAATGCCTCGTGGCGGCGATGATCTTGTCGACCTTGTAACCGGGGAGTTCTCCCCCTTCGCCGGGCTTGGCGCCTTGAGCCATCTTGATCTGATGCTCATCGGCGTTGGTGAGATACCAGCTCGTCACGCCGAAGCGGCCCGAAGCGACCTGCTTGATGGCCGATCGCTTGCTGTCTCCATTCTCCAGCCGTGCGAAGCGTTCGTAGTCTTCGCCCCCCTCGCCGGTGTTGCTCTTGCCGCCAAGCCGATTCATCGCGATGGCGATCGTCTCGTGCGCTTCGGCCGAGATAGAGCCGTAACTCATCGCACCGGTGCAGAACCGCTTGACGAGTTCCTTCGCGGGCTCGACTTCTTCCAGCGGAATCGGCGTCACCTGCTTGAATCGCAACAGGCCGCGGAGCGTTCCCTGTCTCTGGTCGCTGGAGTTTGTCAGTTCCGCGAAGCGCTTGTAGGCGTTGATGTCTCCGTCCCGAGCTGCCTGCTGCAGCTCGGCGATCGTGAAGGGGTTCCAGCCATGATTTTCGCCGCCGTGACGCCAGTGCACGAGACCGTCATTCGGGAGTTCTGGTAGCCGATCGGTCTCAGTACGGCGTGGATATCCAAACTCATGTCGTAGCAAGTGCTCTTCGGCGAGGATCGTGAAGTTGACCCCGCGAATCCGGCTGGCGGTGCCGGCGAAACAGCGGTCAATCACATCGCCGTCGAGTCCGACCGCCTCGAAAATCTGGGCCCCCTTGTACGACTGCAGCGTGGAAATGCCCATCTTCCCCATCACCTTGAGCATCCCCTTGGCGACGCCTTCGCGGTAGGTCGCGACGATCTTCTCTTCGGTGTAGTCGTCCTTGAGATGGCCGGCATCCTTGGCGTTGCGAATCGCCTCAAAGGCCAGGTATGGATTGACGGCATCGGCCCCGTAACCAGAGAGGAGGCAGAAATGATGCACCTCGCGAGCCTCACCCGTTTCCAGGACGAGGCCGATTCGTGTTCTGAGTTCTTTGCGCACCAGATGATGATGCACCGCGCCGCAAGCCACGAGTGAACTGATCGCCACCCGTTGCGCGCCGACATTGCGGTCTGACAACAAGAGAAAACTGTAGCCATCGGCAATGGCGTGCTCGGCTTCGTTGCAGATGCGATCGACCGCGGGAGACAGACCGTCAGCTCCCTCGGCCCGGTCCCAGGTGATGTCGATGACGCGAGTCTTCCAGCCGCGATAGCCGTCCAGTCTCCGGATAGCCGCGCACTCCGCATCGGTGATGATCGGGTGCGGCACTCGCAGCCGATGCACTTGACCTTCCGAGGTTTCCAACAGATTCCCCTCGGGTCCGATGTAGCACTCGAGCGACATGATGACTTCCTCGCGGATCGAATCGATCGGAGGGTTCGTCACCTGTGCGAAGAGCTGCTTGAAGTAGTCGTAGAGCAGGCGAGGCTTGTCCGACAGACAGGCCAGCGAGGCGTCGTCTCCCATGGAATAGATGGGATCCTTCTTGCTGTTGATCATCGGCAGCAGCATGAGCTGCATCGTCTCGGTCGTGTACCCGAAGGCCTGCATCTTCTCGAGCAGTTCCTCACCGCGAATCCGGGGAGCTTGATGCTCCTTGCCGTTATGCGCCTGCTTGCGGCGTTCGACCAGTTCATCAAGATCGACCCGCTGGCGATCGACCCATTCGACGTAGGGCCGCCGGCCGGAGACTTCGGCCTTCAATTCCTCATCGGGAATCAAGCGGCCTTCCTCGAAGTCGACCAGGAACATCTTGCCGGGCTGCAATCGTCCTTTGTATTTGACATTCGCGGGCTCGACATCGAGCACGCCGACCTCGCTCGCCATAATGACGCGGTCATCATGCGTGACGTAGTATCGGCTCGGCCTGAGACCGTTGCGGTCGAGGCATGCGCCGATGTACTGACCATCGGTGAATGACACGCTGGCCGGGCCGTCCCAGGGTTCCTGCAGGGCCGAGAAGTACTCGTAGAATGCTCGCTTCTGCGGCGACATTGAAACGTGATTCTGCCAGGCCTCGGGGATCATCATCATCGCGACTTCCTGCAGCGTCCGCCCGCTGTGATAGAGCAGTTCCATCGCGTTGTCGAAATTGCCGGAGTCGCTGCAGTGCTGCTCGATGATCGGGAATAGTGTCTTCAGGTCGTCGCCGAACAGGTCGGACTGCATCACTCCCTGCCGCGCGAACATCCAGTTGGTGTTCCCCTTGAGCGTGTTGATCTCGCCGTTATGCGCCATGAACCGCAGCGGTTGTGCGCGGTCCCATGATGGAAATGTATTCGTGCTGAACCGGCTGTGCACCATCGCCAGATGCGACTCGTAGTCTTCGTCGGCCAGGTCGGGGTAATAAGTCAGCAACTGGTCGGGCGTGAGCATCCCCTTGTAGATCATCACCTTGGACGACAGGCTGCAGCCGTAGAACTCTAAACCCAAGGGATGCTGGCCGCTGCGAATCTGGTGGCTCGCCAGCTTGCGGATGATGAATAACTGCCTTTCGAGAGTGTCGCGGTCGAGGCCTTCGGCTCCGGCGATCAGCAGCGTCTCCATCCAGGGCTCGCAGCGTGCGGCAGATGGGCCGATGTTTGCGGCTTCGGGATGTTGCGGCACCTTCCGCCAACCGATCAGTCGTTGACCCTGTTGGGCGATGATCGTTTCCACGATCTGCTTGAACTCGCTTCTCGCGCCCACATCCTTGGGAAGATAGATCACCCCGGCGCCGTAGGCTCCGAGAGGCGGCAGTTCGACCGACAATTCGGACTGCGCAACCTTACGCAGAAATCTGTCGGGCAACGCGGTGAGGATGCCCGCGCCGTCGCCGGTGTTTTCTTCGCAGCCGCACGCGCCGCGATGGTCCATGTGCCGCAGCATGCGGTCGGCGTCCATCACGATCTGATGCGACGCGACTCCCTTGATGTGCGCGATGAATCCGACGCCGCACGAGTCGTGTTCGTTGGCGGGGTCGTACAGTCCGTGTCGTTCGGGGTATTGAGTGGATCCGCTCATTTCCGTGACGATGTCGTGAGAGGTGATTGCACGGGGCGATGCCCCGCGCGTCGATTGAGCCGGGGAGGCTCGGCTCAGGCCGATACACGCGAACTCGATTCCGAGTGCTGTGAAAGGTTCGCGCCCGCGAGGACGTTCACAAACTCCCGCGTGGGCAGGGACAACCGTTTATGGCGACGATGGACAATGCCAATCGGACGTTTGATCGAAAGCCCTTCCACAGACACATGCTTTAAGACGCCCAGTTCGAATTCGCGCTCGGCCGTCTGCAACGGGATGATCGAGATGCCCGCATCAATTTCCACGGCACGTTTGATGTTCTCGCAGTTGTCGAACTGGTGGGTGACCTTGACGCCCACCTTCTGCGACTTGAGCCAGCGGTCGACCTCTCGGCGAATCGGCAGCTCGCTGGTGAAGGCGACGAACGGCAGTCCTTCCACGTCGGCGGGCTGCAGCCTGTCGCGCTTGGCCAATGGACTCGTGGCCGACACGATCAGTCCCATGTCCTGCACGACCCACGGAATCGATTCGAGATCGCCCCCGTCCTTGGGATACGAAACCAGGCCGATGTCGGTTTCGTCCGCCCGAATGCGGGCATACACCTCGTCGGGATGCAGAAACTCCAACTGCACGACAACTTCGGGAAATCGCAGCCGGTATTGGTTCACGTAAGTCTGCAACTGCAGCAGCCCGATCGAGTAAATCGAGGCGATGCGTATTCGTCCCGAGAGCCTATGCCCGTTGGACTGCACCTGATCGACGATCGCCTGGTAGTCCTCCAGGATACGACGGCACCCTTCGTAGTAATTCTCGCCCGCCGGGGTGAGGCCTACCGGCCGCGTGGAGCGGTCGAGGAGTTCGACCCCCAAGTCCTGCTCTAATTGCTGAATTGCTTGGCTGACAGAGGGTTGCGACACGCCGATGGCCGCCGCCGCCCGCGAGAAACTCTGGCGGGTGACGACTTCGCAGAACAGTTCTACGTTTCGGAGCTGAGAGGATATCATTCGGAAACCCAATGATGTGTCCAATGGACAATCAGAGAAAGTCAGACGATACCTGCAGGATTCTGGGATGTCAATGGAATGGAGGCAACCGCCATAGTCTTTATTGCCTACGGCGAATTCCTACTCGTTGATCAATCAGCGGTCAGCGATTTTCGCGCCTTGGGGGGGTGTGCGGTCGACCATGCGAAACCCCGGAATGCCGGATCGGGGAGACTGAATCATCGTTTCGTGCAGCTGATGAGTGCTGGCGACCAGCCCAAAGAGAATGTCGTACCGCCGCCATCGAACAGTCGACTGCGGCCAGAGGCTCCAGGCCAGCTTCGCCTTGCGCAGCAACTTCGGCTGGAAGATGCCGACTGTGCGGACAGTCTCATCGCTCAGCAAGTGAGCGAACAATTCCCGGCCGGCCTGCGTACGTGACAAGCGCCGCCAGTTCGGCGAGAGGAACGGATGCTTGTGCTCCCGCTCCATGAACTCGGGGAGCAGCGGCTGGAAGCCGACTCGCAGCAGGTTCTTCTCGCGGAGCCGCGAGATGTCCATGAAGTGCTGTGAGGGTACGCCGCTGGTGAACTCGATGAGATCGGGATCGAGGAATGGGGTGCGGCATTCGACCGAGTTCGCCATCTCCACACGATCTCCCAGCGCGGGGATGATGTACTGACTCAGATGCTGATAGGTGATCCACTGCGTCGCGTTGAAGCCCTCGAGGTCGGCCAGCGCGGCGGTGTCACAATACTTCTCGAAGTACGCCAGCGGAGCACCCACCGACGATCCAGACCGAAACGTCTCTGTCAACACCCGCGACGGATATCCCTCCATTGCTCGCATCCGCGAGTAATGGAAGTTGGCCCGCTTCAGATAGCGTGGCAGTCGGGCGCTGCCAGCGATGTCGCGATTCCACAAAAGCCCCTCGGAACGCCGTTCCATCCGATAGAACTGCTGCAGCAGCCGACGCGCCTCCAGCGCCTGGCCGGCATCCGTTGATGAAGCCAGATTCCAAAGCACCTCCTGCTTGAAGTACGGATACCCGCCGAAGACTTCATCGGCTCCTTCGCCGGTCAGGCAGACCTTGTATCCCTGTTCGCGCACTAGTTGCGACAGAATCTGCTTGGCGATGGAGTTCGGGTTCGTGAGCGGCATCTCGACATGCCAGATCGCGTTCTCGAAGTTCTCCGCGAGCCGTTCGCTCGGGCAGTCGATGCTCTCGAAGTTCGCGCCATAGTGCCGGGCGATGCGTTCAGCCAATGACGATTCATCATAGTCGGTCTGACGAAAGGCGATATTGAAGCTCTTAAGCGGCGGCGCGCCCGCCGGACGCAGTTGAGAGATCAGTCCGCAGATGAGCGTCGAATCGAGCCCGCCGCTGAGGTAACTGCCGACGGGCACATCGGCCACCATCCTCCGAGCGACGGCTCGCGTGACCCGTTCGCGCACCCCATCGGCCGCATCGGCCAGCGACAGTTCTGGGACTTGCGCAAATCGGGGCTTCCAATAGGGCGTCGGTCCCGAAAGTGTGCCGTTGTCGGACACCGACATCCAATGCCCGGCGGGAAGGGGTTCGATCCCCTTGAACACATGGTCGCGCGGCGAGAACGCACCAAAGAGCGGGCCGACGAAATACTCCGGGTTCAACTCCCGGCGCACGCGGGGAAGAGCGAAGAACGCCTTCACTTCCGATGCGAAAATCACTTCATCAGCCTTCGCATGCCAATACAAAGGTTTGACCCCCATGCGATCGCGGGCGGCGATCAGTCTCCTTTCGCGCGCATCCCAGATCACGAAGGCGAACTCGCCGTTAAGCTGCGAGAAGCACTCGATACCGTACTCGAGATAGAGCCGCAGCAGTACTTCGGTGTCCGACTGCGTGGTCAGCACGTGACCCTGGCGAAGCAACTCGGCCCGATGACTCTGGTAGTCGTACAGTTCTCCGTTGAAGACAATCGTAGCCTCGGAACCTTCGGCGGCCTGCCGTCTCGACGCCGATAACGGCTGCTGGCCGGTTGTGAGATCGATGATGCTCAGCCGGACATGAGCCAGACCGACGCGCCCCTGGTGCAGCACCGCGAAACCGGCGTCGTCAGGTCCACGATGCTGGATGACGGAACTCATCGACTGCAAATCATCCCGCGAGACCGCGCGTGCCTTCCGTTGGTAGATCGCGCTGATGCCGCACATCGCCGGGATTCCTCCATAATCTGAATGGCGACTCGCCCACCCGATGCATCAGTCTGCCGGCCCCAATCACTTCCCCAGCTTGATGCGGGCCACGCGAGAGAGTTTTCCGCTGCCGCCCTGTGGAGGCAGCAGCCTGAGCGTGGTGGGCAACCAGGAAGGCTTGGCCACCTTGTCCTCTTCCAACTTCTCCAGCACGGGAAGCTGTGGCTTCTTCGTGCCTTCGTAAGAGTCGGCCGCCACCTGATGCAGAAAGAGCCGGCGTCCCGCGATGTACTCCGAAATCATGTCGGCGAAGTCCTTGCTCATGCGGGTCCAGACGACCACCTTGGTGTCGGCCTTCAGCACGAGTCCGAACTCGCCGGCCGTCTCGGTGTACTTCTCGAAGTCGCCCAGCAACCTCGCCAGAGTGACGTGGTCGTAGCAGCGAATGTGTTCGACGATGGCGGCCCGAATCTGGCCGTGTTGAGCGAGTTCCTTCCATTTGAGTTCCGGCGGACCGCCGCTGCCGTCAGACACATTCTGTTCGCCGCGCCGAATCTCGCTCTCCATGACCTGGATCACGCGGCTGTCGATCGTGGCGGGCCGGCAACGTGTGCGCGCCCATTCCCTCAGGCGGAAGATCTCGTCTTCCATCGTCACCGACAGTGGCACGGTGCGCTCCCGGGAGATATTGAGATCGTCCATCGAGACGAGTCTTCCTTGACTATACGACTCGATGATGGCCGAGTTGACGATCGTTTCGATTTCCGCGCCACTGTACCCTTCGGTGTCGGTCGAGAGCTTGTCGATGTCGAACAAGTCGGACTTCCAGCCGCGCTTCTCGAAGTGAATCTTGAAGATCGCCATCCGTTCGTAGTAGTTGGGGAGATCGACAAAGAAGAGTTCATCGAATCGCCCGCGGCGGAGAAGTTCCGGCGGCAGGCGCGCGACGTTATTGGCTGTTGCCACCACGAAGACGGGTTCTTTGTGTTCCTGCAGCCACGTCAGAAACCGGCCCACGATGCGGGCCATTGTGGCATCGCTGGAAGCTTCTTCCGCGAACCCGGCGAAGGCCTTGTCGATTTCTTCCAG
>JANNSB010000171.1:0-1725 GCA_031402175.1 Planctomycetaceae bacterium | reverse complement strand
GCCGACCGCGGCACGCTGGCAGTGCATCCAGTTCACGACTATCGCCCTCCCGGTTTCGCCTTCGTGCCATTCGGTCCGATGGTGCGCTCGAACAACTCGAAGATTCGTCGATACTCGTCGGTCCAACTGGATGGCCGCGTGAACCCGTGATCTTCCACCGGGAACACGGCAAGATCCCAGTCGGTCTTGCCCAGCTCGATCAATCGCTGCGTGAGTCGCACAATGTCCTGGAAGTTCACGTTCGTGTCGATCATACCATGCAGCATCAGGAGCGGGTCTTCGAGGCCCTGTGCATGAAAGATCGGCGATGACCGGTGATACGCGATGGAATCATTCTGCGGCAGATTGAGAATGGAACCCGTGTAGCCGTGATTGTAGTGCGCCCAATCGGTGACGGAGCGAAGGGCAGCGCCGGCACCGAAGTATTTCGGTTCGGTGAAAAGCGCCATGAGCGTCATGAACCCACCATAGCTGCCACCATACATGCCGATGCGCTCGGGATTGACGCCGTGATTCGCCGTGAGATACCTGGACCCATCCACCTGATCCTGCAGGTCGCGTCCACCCATGAACCGATAGATCGCCGTGCGCCAGTCGCGGCTGTACCCCGCACTGCCGCGGTAGTCGATGTCCAGCACCGTATAGCCCTTCGACGCGAGGTAGTGATTGAACATGTACTCGCGTGGGTATGAGCTCTTCCAGTAGTGATGGATGTTGTGCATGTAGCCGGCGCCATGCACGAAGATCACGGCCGCGCCATTCGAAGGCACGCCGAAGTCGGCGGGCTTGTAGATGTGCGCCGGTACCTTCACGCCATCGGACGCCGGAATCATCACCAGTTCCGGATCGCGCCAGTTGTACGACAGAAACTCGGCCGTCGGCGACGTGGTGATGGCCGTCGGCATCGTTGGGGCACCACGCTTCACGAGAAACAGTTCGGGCGGACGATTCGTGCGAGAATACACATCGGCCATCCACTGTTCGTCGGGCGACAGCACTACCTGATGTCCGCCGGCTTGCGGTGTCAGTTTGGTGCGTGCACCGGTGCTGATCTTCATGCTCCACAAGTCGCGGTCGAACGGCGACACTTCACTGGAGTGAAACAGGAATTGCTGCTTATCGTTGGACAACGCGACGTCATAGATTTCGAACGTGCCGGTCGTCAGTTGCTTCTTGTCCGATCCGTCAGCCGCCGCTGACCACAACTGCGCGTAGCCTGACGCCTCACTGACCCAGTACACACGGCGTCCGCCATCGTAGTAGCCTGCGCAGCCAAATCCGCACGGACCACCGACCCAGGCGCTATCGGTGAGCACTTCCAGTGCCTTGATCGCTCCCGTTGCCGCATCGAGTGTCGACAGCTGTCGCGTCTTGAAGTTCCGACTGGAGCCAATCACCAGCGCCTGGGTCCCGGCGTCGTTCCACCCGACGACATTCGAGTTCGCGATGAGGGAGTCCGCATCGATCGTGCGCAGCCAACGGACATCCCCTTTGGGCAGCGACTGGAATCCGAAATACGAAGCCACCTTCACTTTCACCAACGACTTCTCCGCGCTCCTGCCCGGCACGCCGGAAGCCGGCGGGCCGGCGGATGAATTGCTCCGCACCGAACCTGCGCGCGGGGAGTGCCGGGTGATCTGCTTTTCACCGCGTCATGATTTGACGCTCGCGGAAATGGCTGTGCCGGACATCCGCAACGTGGTCGAGGTGTGGGCGGCGCAGACG
>JANNSB010000170.1:0-2507 GCA_031402175.1 Planctomycetaceae bacterium | reverse complement strand
GCGTACTCCCAACTGCCGTCTTCGAGCTGCTGCGACTGAATGAACTTCAAGCCTCGCAGGCGGGCTTCCTCGATCTCCTCCTCGGTCTGCGCCGGCGCCAGGCGCGGCGCGGCCAGGAGGCACGACAGTACCAGCACACAGAACCAGCAGCGATGGAAACGCGACATGCCGATGCTCCATTGGGGCGCGAATTGAACATCCGTCAGAATTGATAGCGGACAGTCTTGTGTAGTTGCGGAGCAGAATCAAGCATTGCTACCCCACGAACGACCATATTCGCGCGGCATGCAATCTCCGCCGGGTGGAGTGAAATGAGTGGCGGCGTACCTTGACCCCGGCGCGCGATCGATCGGTGAACCTAAAGCTCGACAATTGTCGGGCGATTCCCTAAGGAACAATAAGCCCCTGCAAAACCCCTTGGCGTATCGGCTGAACCACGCCGAATCAAGACCACCGGCGTCGTCATTCGGCCACGGCAACCCGGGGACGGTTGTGCTCCACGTCACGAAGCAGTTCGCGGACCATCGTCGGCACGTTGCCCTCTCCGAACAGGACAAAGCCGATGGCGAGATCGAGCGGCTTGCCTTCCGACCACCCGAAAAGAACCTCGGTTCCGCCGGAGCAATTCCGACTTAACTCTCTGGCGATAACAGCGATGGTGTGGCTGATGGATGACGCCTCGGTCACACGAATGAGCAAGTGATCCTCGTCCTGCATGATGTTCAGTCGCGGACGATTGAGAAACTCCGAGGTATCACCCCGTTCCACTTCGACGAACACCACGAGGTAGTCTGCCGGAATCCGATGATTGGCGCGAATCTCGCGGACCTTTTCCGTCAATGAGCGATGGCTGGGCCGGTGAGGGACGAGAAACGGGATCCCCGATTGAACCATGTCGGTCCAAAGCATTTCATCGGCAGGGTCGACAAAGCGGAAGCCGTCGAAACGGATTTCGAAGGCCCGCCGATAACGCGAAATGCCGGCAATGGCCAATGTGCCGACAATAAAGCAACCGGCGATCTTCACACCGTCCGGGCGCTCCCAGATATTGGCGGCCGTGGTATAGATAAACACGAGCGTCACCAGCCCGAAGTAAGATCTGGTTACAAGATCCCAGATGGATCGCAGCCCGGCGCGCCAGATGTTCACGAGCGTCCCCACACAGGCACTGGTCATCAGCACCAATACGCCGGTGGCGTAGGCGCCGCCCTGCGCGGCGACATCCGCCTTGAAGATCAGGGTGACAGTCAAGTTGATCGCCAGGAACGCCAGCACGAGTGGACGATAGGCTGCGGCCCATTCCGGCGCCATGCCATACCGCGGCAGATAGCGCGGGACCATGTTGAGCAGTCCGGCCATCGCCGACGCCCCGGCAAACCACAGGATCAGAATGGTGCTGACGTCGTAGATCGTGCCGAAGACGGGTCCAAAAATCGGACACACCGGAATCGGACTCTCGCCGTGGGCCAGGTAGGCCAGCGCGCGGTCGACGGCTCGACCTTTCAGTTCTCGTCCGTCCTCATTCACCACGACATGCCCCGCGGCATCCTTCTCGACATGAAACTCGTCAACGGGAATCAATGTGCCCGTGCCGGTCACAAGCGCCGAACCCATCAGGTAGATCGACATGATCACCGCCGCCGAGATCAGCAGCTTGCGGGTATTCGCGATTCGGCGTTCCTCATTGGCGGGGTCTGCCTTGGTTCCCTTCACGAGGTGAATGTGCAACACGCCGGTTTCGAAGCCCGACATGCCCAGGGCCAGCTTGGGAAAGATCAGGGCGGACAGGCCCAGCACGATCCAGATTCCGGTTCCGCTGATCGGCGCGTCGGCGACGTGATACTGGCCATTCATAACGGCATGCGACCACTGCGCAAACAAGCCTGGGACAACGCACAACTGATAGATTCCGGCTGCAATGACGACAAAGCTCAAAGAGAGGTATGCCACCACGAGAACGGTGGCCACGCCGACAACCTCGGAATATCCCTTGAGGAATAGCGCGGCGAGCAGCACCAGCAGGAACATCGTCACGGTGATCTGCCCCTGCATCCAACCCGGCGCATGGTGCGCGTAGAGCGGATTTGCAATCAAGTGGGCAGCGGCGTCCGCGGCCGAAAGCGTCTTGGTCACGACGAAATCAGTAGCGGCGAATCCGACGAGCACGAGCACCACGATCTTACCCGCCCAGCCCCGGAACAACTGCTCGATCATGCCGACTGAACCGACCCCGTCCGGAGTCTTGCCCGCCACGAAGTAATAGACGGGAAGTGCCGCCAGGAGCGTCACCAGCACGAGGATGAAAGTCGCCACCGGCGAAAGAAGCCCCGCCCCCTCAAACGCGATGCTCGGCTGGTAGCCCAGCGTGCTGAAGTAGTCCACTCCACACAGGCACATGATCATGGGCCATGCGTAATGGTGGCCGCCGCCGGGATTCTTGCTCATCTGACGTGCAGACTATGTAATTCGCTTACCTCGGGCTTTATGCACGACCACTGAATCGCGCG
>JANNSB010000169.1:0-7759 GCA_031402175.1 Planctomycetaceae bacterium | reverse complement strand
GTCGTTTACCGTTGGGCAGCCGATCGCACAGTTGCAGGGTCAGGAACTGAAGTGTCAGGGACCGCTGTTCGGGTTTCGCAGACATGGCGAATCAGGTCAGGAGATCGCGGACATCCTGCCGCACATCGCGGGAGTGGCCGACGAGATCGCCATCATCCGGTCGATGCACACCGACCAGATCAATCACGATCCCGCTCACACCGTAATGAACACGGGCACATCGATCTCGGGACGCCCGAGCATGGGGAGCTGGGTCACATACGGACTCGGCAGCGAGTCCCAAGACCTGCCGGGCTTCGTCGTACTCACCAGTCTGGGCGGGCGCAATCCGCAGCCGATCTCATCCCGGCAATGGTCGTCGGCTTTCCTGCCGGGGAAGTATCAGGGCGTGCGTTTCTACTCGAACGGCACGCCGGTGCATTACCTCGATGATCCTCCGGGAGTGACGCGAGAATCGCAACGGGAACTCATCGATGCGATCAACGCGCTCGACTCGCATCGGCACGAAGCAACCGATGATCCGGAGCTCGCGACACGTATCAGCCAGTATGAACTCGCGTTTCGGATGCAGATGAGCATTCCGGACTTGATCGACTTTTCCGACGAGCCGACCCACGTCTTCGATCTCTACGGGGCCGACCACATGGATGGATCATTCGCGGCCAACTGCCTGTTGGCGCGGCGGATGGCGGAACGCGGCGTGCGGTTCATTCAGCTCTATCATCGCGACTGGGACCATCACGGCGATTTGGTCCACTACATGAATATCTGCTGTGGCTGTTGCGACCGGCCGACTGCGGCACTGATCACCGACCTCAAGCAGCGCGGCATGCTGGAGGACACTCTCATCATCTGGGGTGGCGAGTTCGGCCGCACGCCGATGTTTCAGGGCAAGGGAGCGGAGGCAGGCCGGGACCATCATATCCGTGGATTCTCGATGTTTATGGCCGGCGGCGGCGTGAAAGGTGGCATCACCTACGGCGCTACTGACGAGCTCGGCTACAGCGCCGTCGAGAATCCCGTCCATGTGCGCGACCTGCATGCCACGATGCTGCATTTGCTGGGTATCGATCACCACCGATTCACACACAAGTTCCAGGGCCTCGACTTGAAACTGACCGGAGTCGAGGAAGCACGCGTCGTTCATGATGTCCTGGTTTGATCGCTAGAGTGCCTTGATTTGCTTTGGGGTCAGTTCGGGGCTGAAGACGATAGACCGCGGATTGGGCGGATGAGGCGGGTCTTCGCGGATCTGCAACAAGGTGAGCATCGACATTGGACTTTCTGATCTGCGGGAATCCGCTTCATCCGCGGTCCATTCGTGACTTCCTGAGACGCTACACCAGTTCGAACTTCGCTACTATGCGAAGTTGCCTCAACGAGGAATCCCTGCCGTTTGGATGTGTTGAGCGATTCGGCGACCGGTTGCGGTTAAGGGTATGTCGTCCAGTCCGTCAATCGTCACTTCCCGCCATTCTCCCTGCAGCGAACGAATTGTCCGCCGGGACACCGTGGCGTGGTAGCAGACCAGGCGAATTCGGTAGCGGGTCACTGTGTGTCGAAGTTCGTGGAACTTATCCTGCAGCGCCAACTTCAGGCCGAACTCGCGGTCGAACAGATCGACGATGCTTCTCCTGCGAGTGGCGTCGGCTCGCGATGTCGTGAGTGGTTGGTATTCCTCGGCTGCGCCGCCACTGCAGAGCGTCAAACGTGGAAAGTCCCACAGCCCGGCCCAGCGTTCCTGGTTGGAGTAGCGTCTTAACAAGAGTCGGCTTGCCCTCGACTCAACGACGGGAACAACGCAGACATCGACGAGACTCGTGACCAAAGGGCGAGGTTTCGCTCTTGGAATCTCATCGACGGTGCCTTCGAGCCACGCCGTGCAGACGGTCCGCAGTGGACAGCGTTGGCAGTCGGGATCCTCGGGCCGGCAGACAGTCGCTCCCAAGTCCATCAGTGCCTGATTGAAGCGACCTGGATCGCTCCGCGGAACCAGTTGCTCCGCCACTTCCCAGAGCACTCGTTGCCCCTGACTGGTGTAGGGATCACCCGCAAAACCGGCGAGTCGCGAGTACAATCGCAGTGTGTTGGCCTCGAGGATCGGGGCCGGCAAGTCATATGCGAACGACGCAATCGCACCGGCCGTATACCGGCCGATGCCGGGCAACTCCTGTAACGATTCGACAGTGCCAGGCATCTGCCCGGCATGATCGCTAACGATCTGCCTCGCTGCCCGATGCAGATTTCTGGCACGGCTGTAATATCCCAGTCCCTCCCACGCCTTGAGAACGTCTGCTTCCGCCGCATTCGCGAGCGTTTCAACAGTCGGAAACTTCGCTATGAACCGCGCGAAATACGGAACGACTGCCGTCACCGTCGTCTGTTGCAGCATGATCTCGCTGATCCAGACCTTGTACGGATCAGACTCATCTCGCCAAGGGAGATGCCGTTGGTGCTTGCGCGACCATGTTCGCAACTTGCGCCGGATCACGGCGATCGAATCTGGCGGTAGCAGGGCAGAGGCGGAGGCGGAGACGGAAGGCGTGGACAACGATTCGGACTCCTGTTCAGCGCCGTTTCATCGATCGATCAAGGGCAGCGTCATCCACATCCCGACGGCCACGGGACCGGCGAAGATCACGCTGTCGAGCAGGTCGAGCAATCCACCGAAGCCGGGCATGAGCGGGGCGGAGTCTTTGCGGCCAACGTCGCGTTTGATGAGCGATTCGCACAGGTCGCCCACCAGTCCCGCGAGGCCGATGAGTCCGGAATAGAGGGCGAGGCACCACCAGGCACCGGGCTTTGCATCTGGGGCGAACTGGTGCAGGGCAAAGTACATCCAGGCCGAGCCGCCCAGAATGCTCCCCACGATCGACCCTACGGCCCCTGCCCAGGTCTTACCGGGGCTGAGCAGCGGCGCCATCTTACGCCCGCCGATGTTCTTGCCAAGAATGTAGGCTCCTATGTCTCCGGATTTGGCGGCGACGAGGACCGATGCCAGCGCGTAGTAGCCCAACTCGACGCCGCCCACCCAGCGCAACTGGGCCGTGACCGCGAGCAATACGCCAATATAGGCGACCGTTGTCATCTCCGCTGAGAGCGTTTCCATGTTGTCGCCCGGCCGGCGATAGCGGATCGCGCCGGCGATGAGCAGCATCAGCACAACGCTGGACAGGGTGAGACTGACAACTCCCAGCGTCGTGAGCGTCGACGCTCTAGGTGTCTCTCCGGGAAGCTGGGGAAACCACACGTGCGCCCAACCCGAAGCGATCACCAGCGAGCAGCCGATGACGACGAGAGGATATGACAGCCGCGGGTTCCGAGTCTTCAAAAGCTCGATTAGTTCCCAGCTTCCCCGCGCTCCGATCAGCACGGTGAAGATGAGCAACAGCGGCGCGGTCCCGCCCCGATAATGATCGAACCAGAACAATCCGGCGAGGATTGAAACAAGAACGATGGATATGGTGATCCGCCAGCGAAGCATAGTGCCCCCAAAGGACCCGTCGCCCGTGTCGAGTCCGGGGCAAGGTTGGCGGAGTATATCGGGGCCTCTCGAGATCCGAGAGTGTTCCGCCGCTTCGAACTTGATTTTCAGGCCCGCTCAGGTATTGGTTGTCGGCGGAAACGGACATTCCCCACTTCCACTCGCGACACGCAACCGGCCAGAACATGCTGAGGCGACTCTACCACTACGTGTGGCTGTTCCGATTGACGCCGGCCGGCCGGGCCTTCGTCATCGCAGTTTTGATCTCGGCTCTGGGTTCGGTTTCGGTCGAGATACCCATCTATCGCATCTTCTGTCTGCTGATTGCCATCATCGGGCTGGCGGAAATCATCGGCTGGATCTGGAAGCCGAAACTCCGCACCCAGGCGAGATTTCCCGACCGGATCGCAGCCGGCGAGCGGTTTGTCGTCCCATTGGCGGTGGAGAACGTCGGATGGAAGCCCGCATTCGACATCATGGCCGGCGTGGTGCCCGCGCATACCGCCCTGCAACACGTTGATGGCGGGGCATACGTTCCCAGGATCGATCGCGGGAAGAGTGTCGAGTTGCCTATGACGTTTCACGCCAAGCAGCGTGGCATTCATCGTCTGACGGATGTCAACGTGCACACGACGTTTCCGTTGAACCTCATTCGCTATCGCGGATGCGGGCTGCCCGATGCCACGATCACCGTGGTGCCGGCCTTCCACGCGATCAGTCATATTGAACTGCCGGTCAGCCTGCGCTATCAGCCCGGCGGAGTGATGATGTCCTCCGGCCTAGGACACTCGCCGGAGTACGTCGGCAACCGCGAGTACACTCCCGGCGAACCTGCGCGCCGGCTCGACTTCAAGGCGTGGGCCAGGACCGGAAAGCCTGTCGTCCGCGAATATCAGGAAGAATACTACAGCCGCATCGCGCTGGTGCTCGACACGTTCGTTCCCGGCAGATTCGGACGCGGTCAGGAGCATCCTCAATTCGAAGCCGCCGTCAGCCAGACGGACGACATCTCCGACGTGCTCGATGTCGATGAGTACCTGATCGACCTGTTTGCCGCCGGGCCGGAATTTCACGTCTTTCGCACGGTGGGAGGCAGCAACCGGTTCGAAGCCGTGCTCGACATACTGGCGGCGGTCGACGTCAGCCGCGTCAATCCGTTCAACGAAATCGCTCCCCGCATGATGGAGGAACTCGAACAGATCTCCACCGTGGTGTGCGTGTTCCTCGACTGGGACGAAGTGCGCCAGAGTTTCTGCCAGCAGATCCTCGAAGCCGGCTGCCTGCTGAAAATCGTGCTGGTGCGCGAAGAGCCGACGACGTTGTCGCTTCAAATCGAGGGAGCGCGCGTCGTTTCACCGGACGCCGTGGTGCGCGGTCAGGTGCGAGAGCTGTGAACCGCCGGACCAGGCGACCCGTTCTCACTCAGTCGCCGGTCGGGCAGGGTTCGCCCAATGGCCATCCGGATCGCTACCGCTCACGATCACGCCTTTGCCGTTCCATCCCAGGTGAGCGCGAACCTCGGTGGCACAATAACGCAACGTGAGTCCACAACGTCTGCGATCTGACATGTTCGCCTCGGAGCCATGCAGCAGCAGGTCGTTGTGCAGCGAGGCCTCGCCGGCTTTCAGTATGTCATCCACCGGATCGCCGTACTGCTCTGCATTCTCGATCGTCTGGTTGAGCACGTTGTGCTCCGTCGAGTCACTGGGGCGAAACGTCAAATGCCCGAAATGATGCGAACCCTTGATGAACCGCATGCAGGCGTTTTCCACCTCGGCATTGTCGATCGCGAGCCAGACGGTGACGGCCTTGGTCGGCGTGAGGGGCCAGTAACTCGCGTCCTGATGCCACGCCACCTGCTTGCCGTCGCGCGGCATCTTGCAGAAGAAGTGCGATCCCCAGCCGATGACGTTTTCTCCGAGAATGTCCTTGACGCACGCGACGATGCGATTGTCGGTCAACAAGTCGTAGACCTTGCCGTATTTGAGGTGCGCGGAGCTGATGGAATAGCTGTCGCCGCCGGCCGCGATCACCTTTGCCAGCAGTTCGTCGAAGTACAGCCGGATGCCCGCGATCTCCTGGTCACTGAAGATCCTCACCGGCCGGACGTAGCCATCGCGGTTATAGGCATCGACCTGTTCTTTCGTCAGGGTGCGCGGTGCCTGCGTGCTTGCGGGGTAGAAGCGCAGATCCCGCTCGATGTGATTGAGTTCATCGTTGTCGGGAATGATCTTGTAAGCGGCGGTCGACATTGCGCTAGCTCAGGTTCATGCTCATCAGGAATTCTTCGTTCGTCTTGGTCCGCCGCATGCGGTTGACCATCAGTTCCATCGCCTCGACGGGATTCATGTCGGTCAGGACGCGGCGCAACAGCCAGACCCGCTGTAGTTCGGCCTCGGTCATAAGCAGTTCTTCCCGGCGCGTGCCTGACTTATTGATGTCGATCGCCGGCCAGACCCGTTTCTCGACCATGCGGCGTTCGAGGTGCAGTTCGGTGTTGCCGGTCCCCTTGAACTCCTCGAAGATCACATCATCCATCTTCGAGCCGGTATCGACCAGAGCCGTCGCGAGGATCGTCAGGCTGCCCCCTTCCTCTACGGCGCGGGCGGCACCGAAGAACCGCTTGGGGTGCTGCAGGGCGTTCGCATCAAGTCCGCCGGTCAGGATCTTTCCGGAGTTTGGGCACTCGGTGTTGTACGCCCGTGCCAGCCGGGTAATTGAATCGAGAAAGATCACCACATTTTGACCATACTCGACCATGCGGCGGGCCTTCTCGATGACCATCTCCGCTACCTGAATATGCCGGCTCGGAGGCTCGTCGAACGTGCTGGAAATGACCTCGCAGTTAGTCCCCTTCACCTGGCGCTCCATGTCGGTGACTTCCTCGGGGCGCTCATCAATCAGCAGCACGATGACGTAGGCCTGCGGATAATTCTGCAGAACCGCCTTGGCCATCTTCTGCAGCAGCACGGTCTTGCCGGCCCTGGGGGGCGATACGATCAGGCCGCGCTGTCCGAATCCGATGGGGGCCACGATGTCGACCACGCGGGTACTTAGCTCTCCCGGTTCCGTCGAGAGACGAATGTGATCCTTCGGGTGATACGGCGTGAGATCATCGAACGGCACCTTCGCGGTAAGGATGTTCGGGTCTTCGCCATTAATGGCCTCGACCTTCAGCAGCGCGAAGTAGCGTTCGCTTTCCTTGGGAGGACGAATCTGTCCAGCGACCGTCGCCCCTTTGCGCAGGCCGAATCGTCTGATCTGGCTGGGCGACACGTAGATGTCGTCGGGGCAGGGGAGGTAGTGATAGTCGGGACTGCGGAGGAATCCAAACCCGTCGGGCAAGATCTCCAGCGTTCCCTCGCCGAACATCAGTCCGTTGAGCTTGGTCCGCTCTTTCAGGATGCGAAAGATGAGGTCCTGCTTCTTGAGTCCGGTGTACTCGCTGATCCCCTCGTCGCGGGCGAAGTCGAGCAGTTCCTTCATCGTCATCCGCTGCAGACCGGCGATGTGGATCTGGCTGCGCTTCGCCTCTTCATAGCGCGCATCAGCGGCCGCATAGAATTCATCATCACTATCGGCGGCTTCGAGGTCGTCAGCGCGTTCACTGATGAAGGCACTGAGAGGAGCGACGCCGTCGCTCGACTCAGAAGGGGAAGACGGCGGACGTGAACCGGGAATGCGGGTCGATTTGGCCATGGTGGGCAGTGCTGTCGTGCAGAATTGCGACGCGGAAGGGAGGAAGTGAGTGAGTGCGGGAGAGACAGGAGACAGGGAGTTCAGGTTCGTTCGACGGGTAATCTAATGAGGCCCAACGATTGGAGTTGATCGAGCACCAACTGGCCGGCTTGTTCGATGCCGTCGGCGTTGGCAACGGTGAAGTCGGCCAATCGCCGTTTCTCGTCGACCGACAACTGGCTGGCCTCGCGGCGACGATGAGTTTCGGCATCCCAGCCGCGTGAAGCCGTCCTTTGACGACGCAGCTCGACCGGTGCATCCACAAAAATCACATAGTCGCAGCGATTCTGCCAACCCGCCTCGAACAAGATCGCGGCATCCAGCAAGATGCACGGGCAGTCGGGATCGGACTGGAATTCTTGTATCTGTGATTCAATCGTTTCGCGAATCACCGGGTGGACGATCGATTCGAGCTTGAGCCTTGTCCGTTGATGCGCATCAGTTTCGCCGAATACGACGGCCGCCAGGCGGGGACGATCGACCTGTCCCGCAGCATCGAAAACAGCGTCTCCGAATGCCGCACGCAATTGCTCACTC
>JANNSB010000168.1:0-4319 GCA_031402175.1 Planctomycetaceae bacterium | reverse complement strand
ACGAACGCCTGCTGCACAATCATGCCGACGAACAGGGCTTCGGCTTCGGGTGAATCGCTGACGCCAAGCAGCGAGCCGGGCTGAAAGATGGCGTTCAGTCCCATGTCGGAGAGGGGCGCGCCGAGCATCAGTGTGTTGCGCGACTGCCCGCCCGATCTCGACTGGATCATCGAAGAAAACCTCGGCGTGCATCAGGCTCCTGAACTCTTTTGCTTCGGCCTCTGGCGGCACTTCGACCCGGCGGCGCTGGCGGGAATGATGGCCGGGCGGGAAGTGACGTTGGGGGAGTAGGAGCGTTTCAATGGGCTGATTCAGACACTCGTGATTACAGGAGCGATCGATTGCCTGTGAGATTCTGTTGGCCTTGGAGTGCTGGTCCATGTTAGAATCACATCATGAGCATTTCAGTTGAGTCGATGGTTGGCAAAATGCTGGAGCCGGCATTCCGCTCCCTGCCACGCGACGTTGCGCGCTGCGTCGCCGATTACCAGGGGGACGAACAGCTCGTGCAACACATTGAATCACTGGCTCGAAAGGCCAATGCGGGGGAATTGTCGCCCGACGAGCACGAAGAATACGCCGCCTACATTCGGGCAGGCAACATTCTGGCGACGATGCAGGCGGTCGCTCGACGAACGCTCAACGAGAAAACCAGGTGATGGATCAGGTGCTCCGCGATCGCGTCCGCCAGCGCGCCGGACATCGCTGTGAGTATTGCCGGCTGCGGCAAGTTCACTCCCCCTCGCCCAGGCATCAGATCGAACACATCGTTCCACTCAAGCACCACGGTAGTGATGAGGAGGGGAATCTGGCGTTGGCTTGCGCTCAATGCAATCTGGGTAAGTCGTCCAATCTGACTGGCATCGACAGCGTCAGCGGCGGAATCGTGCCCTTGTTCAATCCGCGAACCCAGATCTGGGATGAGCACTTTACGTATGAAGGCGCGTGGATCCTTGGTCTGACGCCGACCGGGAGAGCGACCGTCGACGTGCTGAACATCAACAGCGACCCCGATCGCGTACAACTCAGGATCGAACTCTTGCTGAACGGCGAGCTGGATTGAGCAGAACCCCACTCGAGTGGAACAACCCCATGCAGACCCGCAGACTTGGTAACTCGGACCTGGCCATTACGCCCATCGGTTTCGGTGCGTGGGCGATTGGTGGCGGAGGCTGGGCGTTTGGATGGGGGCCGCAGGATGACGCCGACTCCATTGCTGCGATTCACGAGGCGCTCGATTGCGGCATCAACTGGATCGACACCGCCGCCGTCTACGGGCTGGGACACTCCGAGGAAGTCGTGGCCAAAGCCCTCGCCGGCCTCCCTGCCGCCAGCCGCCCCTACGTCTTCACCAAATGTGCTCGTGTCTGGGATGAGAATCGGCAGATCGGCAAGTGCCTGAAGGCGGACAGCATTCGTCGAGAGTGCGAAGCCAGCCTCAGGCGCCTGCGGGTCGATGTCATCGACTTGTATCAGTTGCATTGGCCCGAGCCGCCGGAGGACATCGAAGAAGGCTGGCAGACGGTTCAGGCTCTCAGGCAGGAAGGAAAAGTTCGCTGGTGCGGCGTGTCGAATTTCAGCACAGCGCAAATGGAGCAAGTCGCGACCTACGGATCACTGACTTCGTTGCAGCCGCCGTACTCCATGCTGCGGCGGGAATTCGAGGCCGAAACGATGCCTTACTGCGAGCAGAACAACATCGGCGTGATCGTCTATTCGCCGATGCAGTCGGGATTGCTCACCGGAACCTGGACGAAGGAACGGCACGCGGCCCTTCCGGCCGACGACTGGCGGCGAGAAAAGAACAAGCACTTTCAACAGCCGTTGTTCTCGCGCAACTTGCGACTGGTCGAAGTGCTGCGTGCCATCGGCAGCAGGCACGGCAAGTCGCCCGGAGAGGTGGCCATCGCCTGGACCTTGCGGCAGCCGGCAGTGACCGCCGCCATCGTCGGCGCGAGAAAACCCGGTCAGCTCCGCCAATTGACCGGTGCCGCGGATTGGCGCTTGTCGGCCGATGAAGTGCATGAAATCGAACGGTTTCTGGCGGAGAATCCGGATTGAGGGTGATGAGTTTTTTCGTCGCGCTTCGGGGGCTTCCGTTTCACGGTGCGCCCCTGCCACCCCCGCCATCCCGCCGGCCGTAGCGACTGACGATCACCGGGTTGCCCGAGCGGGCCACCTGCTGGACGGTGAAGCCCAGCGAGTCCCGCAGTTCGGTGACACCGGCGTGGAATTCAAACGTCGTCTCAAGTTCATCCGGCATCAGCAATTCCGGACCTGTACAGGAAAGAAAGTCTGTCTACTTCCGCGACGGATCCCCGTGGTATCGACTCGGCCGGGGGTGCGGGAAGGAACCGCCGATGCGCAAAAAAAGCGTGATATCCACTACATGACGCCGCCGACCCCATAGAGAACTGGGTCTTATGCCGAGTAAGCCGTGCCATTTGATCGGAGACGTTCTGCCATGACGCTAACCCACAAGATTCTCGTCGCGTTCATCACAGCGCTCTTTTCGCCGGCGATTATTACACTCGTAGCGTCTGGTCGCTGGTCACTGGACATCGTCGTCATCAGCATTCACGCAGTGATCTTCCTGGTGCCGTTGTTACTGATCTCGCTCGTGATTCGCGCGTTTCACGCAAGGAAAGTGGCAGAGGTTGTTTACATCGTCGGTATGGGCACGTTCCTGTTTTTCGCCATCTTGACGCTTGGGGGTGAGTTACATAGCTCAGTCTTCGGCCGGGCTTACATTCCGACGATTTTGCTCACTTTTCCCTTTGGCCTCATGGCGATTCGTCACAGGTCAGCCGAAAAGAAACACGCATGAGGACGCGGCCTAACCATGCGCTGCAGCGAACCCGGCCATCGCATCGCTGTTGCAATCGTAGCGTCTCGTGGGCCGGGTCGCTGAGCTTGGGTCGTTAACTGGCTCCCGTCTTTCTGTCGTGGCCATCTTGGGTGAGAGTGCGGCCGTCCGCGACGGATCCCCGTGGTATCGCCTCGGCCGGGGGTCGCGGGAAGGAACCTGCCTGCAGACTCACATCGATGAATTCTAGATCTGCGCCGCGTCAGGGGGTATCAGGGGGCTCGGAGACCAGTTCAAACGGCAGCAGAGTCCCAGTGAATACTGGCCCATGTCTTCTATCAACCACCAAATAGGTCTCATTTTCCGGGGTCAATTCAATCGACGTCGTTACAGTGCGTTTCGTCGAGCCGCGCTGGTACGCGATTGAATACTGGAGCGACACTTTCCCGTCTTCGGCATCTGTGAGAACACCCTCTACGACCAATTTCGCATCCTCTTCTGAATGCAGGACTCGGAATCCCTGATTCATCTGGACCAGGAACTCGAGTCGCTGAGTCCGTTCCATGACTTCCGGACTGTCGATGTCTTCCATCAACACGTCAATTCGAAGAACGAAGCGACTCTCAAGGCCAGCAGCGTCGGACTGCAGCCTCCCATTGTCATCGCATATCGCACTACTCTCCTCAGAATCCACCACCTGCCCAACGGATTCGCCAACGCATACCAAGCTTGCCAAAGCACAGCAAACGAGGATCTGCCGTCCCACGGCGGTCCTTAAGTTGAGTCCATTCATGAATTGTCTCTCCACCGCGGCATGCCGCCGCTCATTACGGGGTTTGTTTTTCGCGAATGGGAGTCTAGCGCTCACATCCGCAATCAAGTCCTCTGATTCGGACTGAACTGACGAACTTCACCGGTCAACTTCAGTCCGTAGCGGACTGAGTGATCATCCAGATAAGTGATCGCTTCCCACCGGCGATAAAACGGCAACGCGACTGAGCCAGCACTGACGGCAAGACTCAAAATGCAGGCCGCCATCCAGGTTTTCCATGACAACCAGAACTGAGCGTGATTGTGTGACCGCCGCATAGCAGGCGTCGTTGCGTTGATAGGGTCGGCTTCCATTTCGATCCTTACGGCTGGCGGTTCATGCGCCACATTATCTCAGAGCCGCAGTCTGGTCGAGATGTCTTCGACAACGCATAAACACTGCTCACCCGCCGCCGCGACGGATGGCATTGTCATTCAGAAGGTGTGCCACTGATTTTGCCGGCGAAACCAGTGCCACACTCCAGACAGTGTCAGCCGTCGTCGAGACGTAGACACCCCAACGGGGTGAGATCGCAAAGCCCAGGGTCGCGCAGCGCACCCTGGGTTGGGGTTGCATTTCGGCTGTGTACGCCGAAGGCGTTCCATCGTTCCCGCGCACTAACGTAGTCTTCGATGTAACGCCTTCGGCGTAGTCATTCTCTGGGCGTGATCGCGCACCCAGGGTGCGCTGCGCGACCCTGGG
>JANNSB010000167.1:0-2737 GCA_031402175.1 Planctomycetaceae bacterium | reverse complement strand
ATCGGGTTCGAGGTCGAGGGGATCGTCGCCATGGGAGTTGTTCCCATCGGCGTCGATTGTGCGCCCGACGGTACACCATGAGCGCCCATCGGAGTGTTCGGCGTCGTGGAGCCGGCCGTACTGCCCGTGGGCGTCGAGCCTGTGCTCGTCGATGACGGTGAAGTCGTATTCGAGGCGACCGAACTGTCACCATCGTCGCGATTCATCATTATGAACACGATGACGGCTGCCAGGATCGCAACACCTCCGATGCCGGCCGAGAGGCCGATGATCAGTCCTGAGTTGGAACCAGATCCCTTCTTGGATTTCTTCTTGCTGCTCTTGCCTCCGGATGAACGTCCGCCGCCTCCACCGCCTCCACCGCCTCCACCGCCGGCAGGGATCATCATTTGACCCTGGCATGAAGGGCAGCGCACGGCGCGTCCGGCATGTTGTGGTCCGACACTGACCGGCGATCCACAATGTGGACAAGAGAGCTGAGCCATGTGAGCACCCGCGAGAGAAAAGGATCGGGAGGGTCGTAAGAACTCCGCACTCGCTCGATTGAGTTGAACTCGATTCAACCAGGAAAGTCTACCGCCGACAGTGGTAACAAGCCAGCTTTACAGGCAAGTCCGAGGAGAAAATCGTGTTGTCCGTTTCCCAGGCGGATAGCCGACGTTTGACACCCGGCCAGCGTGTTGCGAATCTGCCTCAGTCCTCACTTCGTTTCCCGCAGTACAAGGTGCCCAAAGACGACCGATGGCGCATGCCTATACACCCGGCCTGAAGGCATCCGACCGCACGCGGTATCTGGCCCGCCGGATTTTGCCGATTGCGGGCAATGTACTGGTCAAGCAGGGGGACAAGGTCTCGATGCAGGACGTGGTCGCCAGCACTCGACTGCCGGGCGACGTGTTCCCCATCAACCTGTCCAATCTGCTGTCGCTGCAGCCGGGGGATGTCCCCAAATGCATGCTCAAGCAGGTGGGGGACGCGATCGACATCGGCGACATCTTGGCGCGGACCCCCGGCATCTTTGGACTCTTCAAGACCGAATGTACCGCCAAATCGTCCGGCGTGATCGAGTCGATTTCCAACATCACCGGACAGATGATCTTGCGGGGCGCGCCGATTCCCGTGGAAGTTCGTGCCTTCGTGACGGGCGAAGTCGTCGAAGTCATCGAGTCGCAGGGGGTCGTCATCGAAACCGAGGCGACGTTCATTCAAGGCATCTTCGGTATCGGCGGCGAGACCTATGGCCGCGTCCGCATGTGCTGCAAGAACCCCCGCGACCCACTGACAGCCGACAAGATTCCCGACGATGCCGCAGGCTGCCTGCTCGTCGGCGGCGCGCGAATGACCCGCGATGCGATTCACAAGGCGATTGACCGTAAGGCTTCGGCCATCATCTCGGGAGGCATCGACGACGAGGATCTCAAGAGCCTGCTGGGCTATGATCTCGGCGTCGCAGTGACTGGCACGGAACACATTGGCATCACCGTCATCATTACCGAAGGCTTCGGCGAGATCGCGATGGCCGACCGCACATTCGAACTGCTGCTCGCGCGAAACGGCGCTGCCGGCGCGGTGAATGGCGCGACGCAGATTCGGGCGGGCGTCCTCAGGCCGGAGATCATCATCCCGCACGAGAAATGGAAGCTCACGCCTGACGCAATCGAAAGCAAACACGGCGGCGGCACGCTGGAGGTCGGGACTCCGGTGCGAATCATTCGTGACCCGTGGTTCGGCATGCTCGGCAATGTGTCCGGTCTGCCCAGCCAACCGCGCTCATTGGCCTCCGGCTCGAAGGCCCGCGTGCTCGACGTGAAGTGTGCCGACGGCGAAACCCGCACCGTGCCCCGCGCGAATGTGGAGATTCGAGGTGGATAAGATGTCAGGGAAAGGACGCAGCTCACTCACCACATCGCCGTCGGCGTCCAGGCCGCCGAGAGAGGAAGGACGATGTCTCTTAAACGCAATGAGATTCCTGGGCGTGTTCGTGACAGTGATACTGGCGCTGGCAGCCCATCCGACTGAATCCTGGGGGCAAGTTGAGCCGCCCGTGGCGGTGACCGTGGCCGACCATCCCTGGGATGATGGCACCGTGCTCGACGTATCCGTCGTCCTTTTGCCGGATGATGTCCTGCGCAAAAATGTCGCGGAGGCGGGCGGCGAATCGCCTGTGGCATCCTACGTCATTTCTCGCGCGGTCGAGCTAGAGGGAATCTACGAAGAGGTCGGCACTGTTCGCATCACCGACGAGGATCGCCGGCGCGGCGAATTCACGTATTCGATGGAGAAGTGCTTCCGCAATCAGAAGTATTGGGTTCGGGCCACAGCCGTTCCGAGTGATCCAGGCCCCAGTTCCTTTGAGTTCGTCGGCAGGATGTTCTGGGGCGATGCCATCGACAACGAAGTAGTGACTGTGCCCCAGCGAACGACGGCGGATGCCGTCGCAGCCACGCGGCAGTGGTTTAACGGCGATCAATTCTGGCTGCTGGTGATCATCGCGATCGTGTGTGGATCCGTCATCTGGTTCGTGCTGCTGGCTCGACAGGGGCGAAAGCTGTATATCCGCAAGATCGCGGGTCTGGAGGCCATCGAAGAAGCCGTCGGGCGCGCTACCGAGATGGGCCGCAGTTGCCTGTTCATTCCCGGTTTGCAGGACATCAACGAGATTCAGACGATCGCCGGACTGTCGTTGCTCTCCCGCGTATCGAAGCTGGTGGCAGAGTACGACGCCGAAATCAAGATT
>JANNSB010000166.1:0-1551 GCA_031402175.1 Planctomycetaceae bacterium | reverse complement strand
CAACCCGATACGCCCCTCACCCCGGCCCTCTCCCACGGCGGCACGCACTTCAAGAGGAAAGCACATCGTGGGAGAAGGAGTGTTTTTCCTTCTCAAGCAGTGCGTGGTCGACATCGCAGCGGCCACCAGCGAGGAGAAGGAATTCTTCTACTCCCTCAGAAACAGTTTCAAAACTCCGTCCCGCAAGGCGCGCGGTACCTGTTTCAAAGTGCTTCGCCTCGCTAACGCTGCAGGTTACGAGACCTCTACGGGTCGATGAATCCCCATTGAACGTGCGGGGCCAGGGCGGTCCAGATGGCGAGTGAGGCCTGCGACTCGAATTGGCCGATCACCAGCACCGATTTGAGCCGGGGTATTTGCCGGAGGTGCATCAGGCCGGGCATCTGGGCCGACAGGTTCGCTTCGATGTGTTCCAGGCTGGGCGTTTGAGAGCCGGAGTCACTTTCGGACTGGCCACCGACCTGTTCCGGTGATTCCTTTTGCCCTGCCTGTTCATCGCTCGTCGTATCAGAGCCCGCAGGGTCGTCGCACATTCCGCCGGGAAGGTTTCCGGGGACACCGAACTCGGGCTGTCCAAATGACTGTGAACCTCCCGGATCGATTGATCCGCCGTCTCCAGGCGGACTATCGCCCGGTTGCGGTTCTCCCGTCTGTGGCGACGCAGGGTGTTGCTCATCGAGTTCCCGCTGATGGATCTCCTGCAGCATCGGCTGCGTGAGGTATTGCAACATCGGATCGCTCATCGTCACCACACCCACCTGCTCGGGGGACAGCGTGAGATTCTCGATCGACGACGCCGTAAGTGCCGCGAGGCCGTCGCCGGTGATCTGGCTTTGGCCGATCGATAGCGACTTGAGGTTGGGCAGCGCGGCCAGCTGCGTGAGGCCGTCGTTGCCGACTTGCGTCCCCCAGAGCGAGAGCGTTTCCAGTTCGGTCAAGGTGGCGAGCGTCGGCACGATGGAATCGGTAACGCGGGTCTGCGTCATCCAGTTGCGGTCGAGTCGCAGAGTTTTCAGATGGGCGAAGTACGTCAATGTCGGCAGCCCGGCATCCGAGACCTGCGTGAGTGAGAGGTCGAGTTCGGTAAGCTGCTGCAGCGGGTACAACTCCGAGAACGAAGCATCATCCAACTGGCAGTTGTACAGGTCGAGGCTGGTCAGGCTTCTCAGCTTGCCAAGGTTCCGCGCGCCGGTCACGGTGATTGCCAGTTCGCCGGGCAGCTTGAGATGCGTCAGCCCCTGCAACTCACCGATCGCTTCCAGGTCGAGCAGGCGGAGTGGCGCGCCGAGTTCGAGACTGGTCAGGCCCGTGACGTGCGCCAGCCTGGGAATCTGTCCCGACAGGCCGTCGCCATACAGCCGCAATGACTGAATCGAGCCTGCATGCCGCAAGCCCTCAATGATGGCCCCATCGAACTGGGCGTTCATCAGCGTGAGCGTGGCGATGTTCTGGCCGGCCAGTTTCTGAATCGCCTCGCTCGAAACATCAATGCCCGTGAAAATGACGTCCAATGGTTCGCTGGGTTCCGCTGGAGTCTCGACAGCCGGCGCG
>JANNSB010000165.1:0-9659 GCA_031402175.1 Planctomycetaceae bacterium | reverse complement strand
GCACAAGTTGCAAGGCTGGTATTCGCCTCACATGCGATGAGTTGGGATGGTAGTAGTAGCCCCCATCGTGCTGATAATACGTGCCGTGGTGGTGGTCGTCCGAATGAGGCACGATGTACGTCGAGTTGGAGTGCACCACGTCGTGGTGGTACTGACCAATGATGTGACCATGGCTGTCGCGAATCGCATGATCGTGATGATCGATGTGATAGCCGGGCGTGTAATGGTTGTGGTGATGATGGTGGTCATCTGCCAACGACGCCGCGCACGCCCAAAGCCCGACCGCGCCCATCATTGTGAGGGCCAAGAAGCACTTGTTCATGAGAAATTCCTTTGTGAGAGATGCATCCCTGCCGACTGGAAAATGGCCGCGCGTCCGATATGCGCGATCGCCATCCTGAAACATCATTCCTGTTGAATCCGTTACGGAGCTGACGGCGAAAGCAACACGACACTCAGCTTCTCGCGGCACTACAGAGGCCTCGACTGATTGCGAACCATTCGTCAGGGGGCCGACCTTCCTCCTCTGTCAATCAGCATAGCAACTGGCGATGCAGACGTAAATGAGATGCGAGTAAGCAAGCGTTCGATCGACTGCTTTTGCCATTCAGTTCCAGTCAGGAGGCAAAGGTTTGGGCATTGATGAGGTTTGCCACAAACGGCCAGGGAACTGGACTGCCGGGATTGCCGCGACGCGGTGTGGACAATTCTCCATATCACCGCGAGACTCAGGTGAAACAGCGGATCATTTCTATCGGATCACTGGCCGTTGATGCTCTTGCCACGCATCGGCTAACTACCCCAAATCGCCCATGCTGAACGCCATCATCCGTTTCGCGCTCCACCAGCGCATGCTCACCATCGCATTCGCGGTGTTCCTGCTGTTCTACGGCACATGGCAGGCGTTGCATGCCCCGATCGACGTCTTTCCCGATCTGAATCGCCCTCGCGTCACCATCATGACCGAAGTGCCGGGACTGGCGCCCGAAGAGGTCGAATCCCTCATTACGTTCCCGATCGAGACGGCTGTCAACGGCGCTGCCGGCGTCGATGTCGTCCGCAGCAACTCGGGCATCGGGCTGAGCGTGGTGATCGTCGACTTCAACTGGGGGACCGATATCTACCTGGCTCGCCAGATGCTCAACGAACGCATGCAGATTGCCATGGAGCACATGCCGGAAGGGGTGACGCCGCAATTGGCTCCCGTGTCGTCCATCATGGGGCAGATCCTGATGCTGGGCATCTGGAGCGAGGATGGATCGATGACTCCCATGGAGTTGCGCACGACGGCCGACTGGGTCATCCGGCAACGGCTGCTGACGATTCCGGGAGTGGCGCAGGTCTTCGCGACGGGCGGAGATCGCAAGCAGTACCAGGTGCTGGTCGATGCGGAGAAACTGCAGCAGTTCGGCGTGACGCTGGAGCAGGTCAAGGAAGCGGTCATCAGCAGCAACGACAACGGCACCGGCGGTTATCTGGACCAGCAAGGCCCTAACGAACTGCTGGTGCGTTCGCTGGGGCGTCTGCAATCGATCGAGGAACTGAAACAGGTCGTGGTGACCATTCGCGACCGGCGCCCCGTGCCATTGTCGGCAGTGGCGACTGTCGTCGAGGGAGCGCAGGTCAAGCGGGGCGACAGCTCGGCGTTTCTGAGAGAGGATGGCGAGTTTACCGGCGGACCCGCTGTCATCCTCATGATCAACAAACAGCCCGGCGCGGACACCCGCGGACTGACCGATGCGTGTCTGGAGGCCATCGAGGAGCTGAAGGAGATCCTGCCGGATGATATCCGCATCGAGCCCGTCTACTCGCAGAAATCATTCATCGACCGGGCGATCGAGAACGTCGCGGAAGCGCTGAGGGACGGGGCGATCCTGGTGGTCATCATCCTGTTTCTGTTCCTGATGAACCTGAAAACCACGTTCATCACATTGACCGCCATTCCGCTGTCGCTGGTCGTCACGGCGATTGTGTTCCACTTCTTTGGATTTTCGATCAACACGATGACGCTGGGCGGCCTCGCGGTGGCCATGGGCGAACTCGTGGATGACGCCATCGTCGACGTCGAGAACATCTTCCGCCGTCTCCGCCAGAACCGGCACGCGGCGGCGCCAAAACATCCGCTGCTGGTGGTGTATCAGGCCAGCACCGAAATTCGTAACTCGATCGTCTACAGCACGATCATCGTCATTCTGGTGTTCCTCCCCTTGTTTGCCCTGTCGGGCATGGAAGGCCGGCTGTTTACTCCGCTCGGCGTGGCTTACATCGTTTCGATTCTGGCGTCACTGGTGGTGTCGTTGACCGTTACGCCGGTTCTGTGTTACTGGCTGCTGACTCGCAAGAGCGACATCGACGCGGCAGAGCGGGCTCCAAACCCCGATGCTCCCGCACACACTGCCGAGGCGCATGCCGAGCACGACAGCTTCGTCCTGCGTGGCATCAAGTGGATCGGCTATCGCGTCATCCGTTTCAGCTTGACGTTTCCCGTGCTCAATCTCACCGTCACGCTGGTGTTGGTGGCGATCGCGGCGATCTTCGTGTCGCGCCTGGAACGGGACTTCATGCCCCCGTTCAACGAAGGGGCGATCCAACTCAACGTGCTGCTGCCCCCGGGGACGTCTCTCGCCACATCGATTGAGCGGAACCTGGCTGTCGAGCAACGCTTGCTGGAGATCGAGGACATCGTGCGCATTGCGCGCCGCACAGGCCGTGCGGAACTGGATGAGCATGCGGAGCCCGTCAGCGCCAGCGAGTACATCATTGAACTTGATCCTGAATCCGAGCGCTCGCGGGAGGAGCAGGTCGAGGACATCCGCAGCGCCATGGAGGAGTTCCCCGACGTCGTCTCGGCCACCGAAGGTCCGATCGCCCACCTGATCACGCACATGCTCTCCGGCGTGAAAGCGCAGATTGGTATCAAGGTCTACGGCGACGATCTCGACGCCTTGCGGAGCATTGCCGCCCAGATCGAAGCCGAAATCGCGGACATTGACGGAGTCAAGGATCTCTTCGTGGAGCAACAGGTCACGGTGCCGCAACTGCGGATTGAATTCGATCGCGAGCAACTCCTGCTCAACGGGTTGACCGTGGATTACCTGAACGAATTCGTGGAAACCGCCCTCAACGGCGTGGTTGTTTCGAGCGTGCTGGAAGGGCAACGGACGTTCGATCTGACCGTCCGGATGGAAGACCGCTATCGAGAGAATCTCGCGGAACTGCGCCGGCTGTCGATCGAGACTCCCAATGGCGGGCGGATTCCTCTGGAAGCGGTGGCGCACATCTACGAAGCCGGAGGGCCGAACACGATCAATCGCGAAAACGTGCAGCGCCGCATCGTCATTCAATGCAATGTCGCCGACCGGGGGCTGGTCGATGTAGTGGCCGAAATCCGCGAGCGGATTCAATACATCATCGACGGCTTCGAGCCGGGCTCAGGTTACTTCGTGGAATTCGGCGGCCAGTTCGAGGCCCAACAATCGGCCTCGAAGATGCTCAGCATTCTGTTCGTCGTATCGCTGGTCGGAGTGTTTCTGGTCCTCTATACGATGTTCCAGTCGGTGAATCTTTCGCTGCAGGTGATGGCCGCGCTGCCGATGGCCTTCATCGGTTCGGTCATCGCCCTCGTCATCACCGGACAGAATCTCACGGTGGCCAGCATGGTGGGCTTTATCTCCCTAGGCGGCATCGCCAGCCGCAATGGGATTCTGCTCATCAATCACTATATCCACCTCGTGAAGTACGAGGGAGAGGGATTCACCCACTCCATGATCATCCGCGCCGGCCTGGAGCGCCTGGGTCCGGTGTTGATGACGGCGCTGGCGTCCGGCATCTGCCTGATACCGCTGGTGCTTTCGGCAGGCGAACCGGGCAAGGAGATTCTTTATCCTGTGGCGACCGTCATTCTCGGCGGACTGATCAGTTCCACGTTGCTCGATTTCTTCGTGCATCCGGCGTTGTTCTGGTTGTTTGGATTGAAGTCGGCCCAGGCCGTCATGCAGCACACGCAAGCCGAGGTGGAATTGGTCGACGACGCGCATCAGGCTCATTGAACTTGCCCCATCACACGACGGTTTATTATTGGTCCAATCAGGATGATCTGGGATCGACTGCGACAACATCGGCCTCAAGTGGATATGTTCCGCCGCGCGACGCAGCGCGGGCGATTGGGACACGCCTACTTGTTCATCGGCCCCGACGGCATCGGCAAACGCCTGATCGCGCGAGGTATTGCACAGTGTTTGTTCTGCGAACGCTGTCCCGATGAAGAACTCAATGCCTGCGGTGAATGTCCCGCCTGCCGGCAGGTGATGGCCGGCACGCATCCCGACCTGCTGACCGTGGCGTGTCCGGAAGGGAAGCGGGAGTTGCCGATCGAACTCATGGTGGGCGATCGCGAAAACCGCGGGCAAGCCGGTCTGTGCCATGCGTTCTCGCTCCGTCCCATGCTGGCTGAGCGGAAGATCGCCGTCATTGACGATGTCGACTGCTTCAATCCAGAGAGCGGGAACGCGCTGCTCAAAACGCTCGAAGAGCCGCCTCCCGGCGGCATGCTGTTTCTGATTACGCCCAACATCGGCGCGATCCTGCCGACGATTCGTTCGCGCTGCCAGCCGGTCTACTTCTCACCGCTGACTGACGCCGACATCGCGGAACTCCTGTGCGAACTGGAGATCACCGACTCAACCGCCGACGCGCAGCGAGCGGCCGCATTGTCGCGCGGCAGCTTGTCGCTCGCAAAGAGACTGCTGGAGCCGGGCTTGTCGCAGTTGCACGAATTGGTCGGACAACTCGCCACGGGCGGCGGCTCGATGGGAATCAAGTCGGCTGAGCGAATAGTGCACGAGATTGATGAACTGGCCTCTGGGCCGGCTCAACGGGAACTCGCCCGACTCGCGATTGGGTTCCTGGCCGAAGAATGGCGGAGTCCGGTCGTCGCCGGCGAAATCTCCGACGAGGCAATGGAACTCCGCGCCCGCCTGCTCGACCGCTGCGCCATCGCCGAACAACATCTCGATTCGTCAATGCCCGTCCCGCTGTGTCTCGAAGCTCTGATGCTGGAATGCGGAAGCATGGCGCGGGGCAGCGAGTGACAAGAGGCAGTTTCAATACTCCCCTCTTCTCCCGGGAGAGGGGTCGGGAGTGAGGGCATCCCGTGGGTGGCCCAGATAGCTGTGCTATCTGGGTCGACGAAGTCGATGGGAGGTTACAGCGACGCATTCATTGTTAGACACGGCGTTACCTGACCCACGCGTTCACAAGACCTCCCACGGCTGCCGCCGCCCCGAAAGGATCTTTCGGGGCCACCCGCGCTCGAAACTTCCCCAGGAGATTCCGTCCAACTGAGGCAAGGCCTTCTCGCAGGCGGCCTCCAGTTGCTCCTCCTCGGCCCGCAACGCGATGGTGTCGTCCGCGTTGTTCGGCCCGTGTGCCAGTTCGATCTGCACGCGGATCAACCGGGCTCTGTCGCGCTGGCCGTGTTCCTCCAGCCAGTCCGCGTAAACCAGCCGCAGCCGATCGTCGTCGGGGTCGGCGATGATCGCCGATAGCAGCGCCTGGTCGTCGATCATGGGCTGTGCCTATGCGAGATCATCATTCTGTGGCATCTCATTGCGAGGCCGAACGACCCGAGCTCAGCGACCGCCGCCGGAAACGCCGGGTGCCATGTCCACATCGCGCAGCAGGGTGGACATGTTTCGATCTCGATCACCCGCCCGGCATGCCTGCCCTGCTTCGCGATGCAGGCATGGCACCCAATGGGGTGGTCAATCTTGTCACAATCGCAGGGAGCATGCCACCCCGCCGAGTAGATCAAAAAGGAAATCTTGGCCATGGGCAGTCAGCAATGGTGATTCTGTGGTCTTCTGGCCATAAGCTATCAGCCATCTGCCATTAGCCCCTGCCCAACGTCCAATGCCTTCCTTCCAACCCGTTATCGGCCTCGAAGTTCACGTGCAACTGCTCACCGCGTCGAAGGTGTTCTGCGGTTGCCCGAATCGCTTCAATCCCGATCAGCCGAACACGCAAGTCTGTCCGGTCTGTCTGGGACTGCCCGGTGCGTTGCCCGTGCTGAACGCCAAAGCGTTCGATCTCAGCTTGACGACGGCGACGTCTCTTAACTGCACGATCGCATCATTCACCAAGTGGGACCGCAAGCAATACTTCTACCCCGACCTGCCCAAGGGGTATCAGATCAGCCAGTATGACCTGCCGTTCAGCGAACACGGCTGGCTCGACGTGGCCGACGTCGAAGGACAATCGCAGCGTGTTCGCATTCTCCGAATTCACCTGGAGGAAGACGCCGGCAAGAACCTGCATGACGAAGCGCACGGCAAGGCCGACAGCAAGGTCGACCTGAACCGGGCCGGCACACCGCTGATGGAAATTGTCACCGAGCCCGACATTCGCACCGCGGCCCAGGCGCGGGCGTTTCTCGAGGAACTGCACCTGATACTCACCTACCTCGAGGTCTCCGACTGCAACATGCAGGAAGGGAGCCTGCGGTGCGACGCCAACGTCAACCTGCACGTTACGCTTGACGATGGCCAAGTGGTCGCCACGCCGATCGTCGAGGTCAAGAACCTGAACACATTTCGTGGCATCGAGCAGGCAGTCGCGTTCGAGATCGAACGGCAACAGGCGGAGTTTCTGCAATCGGGGCGCAAGCTGGGTGATCCCGGAGTCACAAAGTCGACTCGCGGCTGGGATGCCGAACGCGGACGGACCTTCGAGCAGCGCGGCAAGGAAGAAGCCTCCGACTATCGCTACTTTCCCGATCCCGATCTCGTCCCAGTGACGGTGAGCGATGCGCGGAAGCAACAAGTGAAAGAAGCGTTGATTGAACTCCCCGCCGAGCGGCGTGAACGCTTTCAATCCACCTGGGGACTGTCGAGCTACGATGCCGGCGCAATCGTGGCTCACGGCAGGCGCACCGCCGACTACTTCGAGGCCGTCACTCAGCTGGCGGGAGATGCGAAGCAGGCGGCCAACTGGGTGATGCAAGACGTGGCGCGGGAACTCAATGAACGCAAAATCGAAATAGACGAGTTCCCGATCTCATCATCTGTGCTGGGGACGCTCTTGGCCGAAGTGGTTGCCGAGCGGATCACCGTGAAGAGCGCGCGGGATGTATTTGCTCGGTTGATGGAGGAAGCGGACGACGGACAGTCACCGGTTGAGTCGCGGATCGCCGTAATCATCGACGAGAAGGGACTGGCGATCGTTCGCGACTCATCGGTTCTCGAAGCGGCGATCGATGTCGTTCTGGCTGAGCACCCCCAGGCGATCGAAGACCTCAAAGCCGGAAAGCAGCAGGCGATCGGCCCATTGATAGGCAAGGTCATGCGGCAAGTGCAGGGAGCCGACGCCAAACAGGTTCGCGAGATGATTCTGGCCCGCGTTGCGACGCAGTAGCCACTTTCGAGCGAAACTCGAATTGATGGAGATAGACCGCGGATGACGCGGATCCGGCGGATTCCCGCGGATCTGAGAGTACCGGAGTTGATTCCCACACTGTTGCAGATCCGCGAAGACCCGCGTCATCAGCCTGATCAGCGGTCTATCTTCAGCAACCATGAACCGAAGCAATACAGAATGCAGCTTCGTCTCATGCGAATCGCATCAAAACAGCGAAGGCGAATCGACCGTGGTCTGCAGAAACACCTCGGGATCGCGCATATACCGCGTGAGCGTGAAGGGCATGTCGATGGTGCCATTCTGCCGGCGGCGGGCGACGGTCAATTCGACGACGAACAAATCGGGAATCGGTCCATCGCTGATCGTCATGCTCCAGGCGTATGCATCGGTGTCGTCGAACGATGCCTCCTGCACGGGTTCCATCTCCACCGATCCAGCCAGGACTTCGTTCATCAGCGATCTGGCCCGTAGCACAATTTCGTTCTGCTGTTGACCGTGATTCGACGCCTGCGTCCCCGTGCGCATGATCTGGCTGATGATCGTGAACGCTCCGAGAAAGATGGCCAATGCAATGAGCACTTCGAGCAGCGTGATGCCCTGGCGCGCCGGCCGTGAGCCTGAGAAGTTCGATGCACGTCGCAGCCGTTTCATGACCCGGGCCTCCCGGTGCCGCGATCGATCCGGCCGGTCGTGACGACGCCCGTCAATGCGCGCACAGAGATCGACGTGCTGCGGTCGTCCTCATCGATAATCAGCCACTGCATCTCGGTCGCGCTGCCGTCCGGGTAGAACACGATGGGGCTCGACCAGGCCGCCTCGGCCAGTTGGGAAGAATTGGGAAACGACGCCAGCCATTCATCTGAAATGCGGGACGTTGGCGGATCCTCGCTCAATCCTGAGGGAGAGACATTTGAGGATGCAAAGGTGCAATACTCCGACAACTCGCCGCTGAGGATCAGGGTCTGCTGCGTCGCGGTCTCACTTGCAGCGGCCGGTGGTTGATCGTAAGGCAGGACGATGTAGTTTCGGCCATAAGGCTCGTAACGCACCTGATACGCCTGTCCCGAATCGATGGCCCAGATTCTGGCTCTCGAAATGTCTTCCCAGACTTGAAGGCGGTTACGTTCGATTTCCTGCTCGGCAATGAACCCGCGCAATGTCGGCCAAGTGATGCCGATGAGCACGGCAAGCAGAGACAGGACGACGAGTATTTCGAGCAGCGTGAAACCGTCGTTACGGCGGGCGGAACCAACGCAGCGCCAACGCGAGTTGAGTCGTTGCTGCGCGGTGACCATCAAGTCGACTCCTGGGACTAGACTTCTTCGACGAGCCAATTCGTGATGTCGTCTCCGGTTCCCTGTTCATCTTCCAGGTTCGGACCGCTGGACCAGACATCGGGACGACCATCGATGTTGTGCGGATTCTCGGCGTTGTAGTAGAGTTGTTTACCCCACGGATCCATCGGCGGCTCTGAGAGGAAAGGTTCCTGAGGCTTCCCCTCCGCATCGATGTTCGACATCAGCAACGTCACCACGTCGTCAGCACTACCAGTCGGAAAGTTCCCGTTGTTGCGCAAAGCATAAAACTCCAATGCCTTCTCAAAGCCTTGGATACTGGCTTTCGCTGCGTCCTTATTTGCCTCGCGCTGTTGTCCCAACAGCCTCGGCACGACGATGGCCGCGATCACGCCCAGAATCGCGAGCACGAGCAGCACTTCCAACAGGGTAAAACCACCACGCCGTGAGCGGCGAGCACTTTGACGTTGCATTGTCTTTCTTGCCTTGATGACTTCCACAATTCTGGGAGGTGAGTGCGACCGTTTCGCGCTCCAAACCCCAATTTGATGCGCAACACGCGCATCCTGCAAGAGATAACCCTGATGGCCGCCAGAGGTTTCGTCGGTTCGGGAAAGTTCGCGTGAGGGGAGGATCGAGCGGAGACTGATAACAGCGATTCCAATGGCAAGAGAGGGATTGCATCGAGAACCTTCAGCGCGACGTAAGATGTTGTGCTGCAATGATGTAGGATAAACTGATTCGTCAGATACTGAATCCTTGCTTCTGCAACTTCGGATTGACCGTTTTCAACCGGCAGTCGTAGACTTCCGCCCCGTTGTTTGTCGCCCTGCGTTTTGTATTAGGTTGCTGGGAGTCTGAGACTTCCGGCAAGTTGCAGTTCGTTTGCGAAGGTTACACGACTTCAACACTCCTTTTGTAGCCGTGTCTGTCCCCAGACACGGGGCGAAG
>JANNSB010000164.1:0-6055 GCA_031402175.1 Planctomycetaceae bacterium | reverse complement strand
CGAGCGCATCGGCATTCGCTACTTCGACCGTGATGACCACCCCGAACTGATGCAGGCCCTGCAGACGTGCGGCGGCTCGCGGGTGCCTTGTGTGCTGTTCCTCAGCGAAGACGGCCACGTCTGCGGCCGCTACGGCGATCGCACCCTATCGAAGTACCGTGCCGTTGTCGGCAGCACGGCAGGGCCGTCGTGTTCGACCGGCCTGGCGCCCGCGCAATCGTTGACGGAATCCGTCGTGCAGGACTGGCTGAACGAGTTCGAGCGGATTCAGTGGATGCTCAGGACATCGAGCAGGCTCAGGCAGTTGCATGGTGACTAAGTCGCCGCGTCTGTCCCCAGACGCGGAGGCATGCCAAGAACGCTCTGCCTGGTGCAAGAAACAGCAACAGAGAAACAACCGCGAACTTGTACCCGATTGGTCGGTCAAGTCCTCCCGTCCAGCCTCGGCGTCTGGTGACAGACGCCGCTACGAAGGAAAGGCGACTCATGCACCGACATATCGATTGCCTTGCGATCCTCGCCGGCCTGATATTTTCGAACCTTCTCGCGGGCTGCACCGAGTCGTCACCGCCAAAAGCCGCAGCCGCCGAAGATGATGCAACAGGTGCCGCACTCTCGGCGGCCGAAATCTTCAATCGCCGCATCCTGCCAATCATGCGCTCAGAGGAGACAAGCTGCACCGAATGCCATTTCGGCGGCGTCCATCTGGCGAACTACATCCGCGAAGATCAGGCAACGACCTTTGCAGCGCTCCGGGATCAGGGCCTGATCGACGTCGACAATCCCGATGACTCGAAGATTCTCGAATTCATTCGCCGTCACGCCGAGGGAGGCGATGAACTGCTGGCCCGTGTGCGAGACGCAGAACTGGAGGCGTTCGAAACGTGGATCAGAGCGGCCGTCGCAGACCCGGACCTGTTGAGCGCCGAATCGACCGATGTCGCGATCGGCAACGAACTGCCGGTCGAAGTCATCCGGCACATGCGAACAGACCACGTGCTCGCCGCCTTCGTCGAGGCTGTCTGGTCGCAGACGGGTCGCTGCATCGGCTGCCACTCACCGGAGAACAACGCCCGGCTGGTCGAGGAGCACGGCGATTACATTTCGTGGATTCATCCCGGCGACCCAGAAGCGACGCTCAGGCAATGCGTCGAGCAGGGGATGATCGACACCGATGCCCCCGAGACGAGCATGCTGCTGCTCAAACCGTTGGCCGAGGTGGATCATGTCGGGGGACCGAAGTTCATTCGCGGCAGCCAAACCGACCAGGACTTTCGCCGGTTCCTCGTCGACTACGCCGCGATCGTGGATCAGAGATATCAGTCAGTCGATGAACTGCCTGAAGTCTCGGAACAGGTGCTGGTGAAGACGCCGCAACAGGTGCGAATCGTCGACCTGCCGGAAGGTCTCGACCAGAAACTGTTGCGAGCTGAAATCTATCGCTGGGAAGACGATCAGTGGTCCGAAACGCCCTGGGCGATGGCCGATGGTCCCATCAACGGCAACGACCGACTGTTTCAGAGCCTGGTCTTCGCCACGGCTCCGCGCGGTTCAGAACGAGCCGACGAATACTTGAACGACCGCGAGGCGTTGCTGCCGGCTGGGCGATATCTGTTCCGCGTCTACATCGATCAGGAAGGACGCACCGAGTCCGACCGCGATTACGTCCTCGGTGAGGCGGAGTTCTTTGGAGAGATGGAGCACGACGGGGACTGGCCGCCGGGCTATCAGCCGCCGCTGATTGTGAGTGCGCCGGCCGGCAGTTGATTGACAAAGCGTCTGCTTAGTGTGTGTGTATCTGATAAGTTCGCAAGTCCCCTCTCCCCCGCCGAGGGCTGAACAGTCAGTTTACGCAGACCGAGCGGGGGAGAAGGTTAGAGTGAGGGGCGAAGTTGAACCCCTCACCCCGGCCCTCTCCCCCACAGCGAAACTGCTCCAGGACTCATCAGTTCTCAGTGGGGGAGAGGGAGAACGTCGTTCAACCAGAATCTGAATGCACACATCGGCTTGAAAGCGCCGATTGCGTTCCCCCACACGCTGCCGTGTGTTATCATTTCACGCAGCGAAAGGTTCCCGGCCTCAAAACGAGTCCGGGTGAAAAGGGAAGCCGGTGGGATTCCGGCGCAGGGCCGCTGCTGTGATCGGCGAGAGTTCACGCCCATCCGCCACTGCGGGATGACCGCGGGAAGGTTGGCGGGGACTCGCAACCAGCCGTCAGCCAGAAGACCGGCCTTTCGCAAACGACCCTCAGCCTCGGTTCCAGGCGACGACAGGGCGCGGAACTGCATCCGCCCGCTCGCGCTGATGATCGAAGCCAATTGAGCCTTCAGCAATCCGGCAGCCATGAGCGACCTTTCGAACTCTGAAAACCGCGACACCCAGAACGCCTGGGCGCGACCGGCCTTCTTGTGCTTGCTGATCGTGGCGACCGTGGCGATGCGGGTTGTGCCTCACCCGTGGAACTTTGCGCCCGTCGGCGCGGTTGCATTGTTCGGCGGAGCGACGTTTCGTTCCAAGTGGGCCGCGTTCCTGGTGCCCTTGTCGGCGATGTTCATCAGCGATGTGCTGCTATCGAATTTGAAGGGCTACGACTTGTTCACTCCGATCACCGCAGTGATCTACGCCTGTTACGTGTTCTACGCGGCGTTGGGATTCTGGCTTCGCTCGCGCCGACAGGCTGTGCCGATTGCCGGCGCCGCGTTAACCGGAGCGGTTGTCTTCTATCTGGTCACCAATCTCGCGGCCTGGTGGGCTCTCTCGACAGGACCGGGGGCTGAATACACCCGGGACTTCGCCGGCTTGATGTCGAGCTACGTTCTAGCGCTGCCATTTTTCGGCAATACTCTGCTCGGCGACGTCGTCTTCTGCACAATGCTGTTCGGTGGACTCGCGCTGGCGGAATCTAAGGTTCCGGCACTCAGGCCGGAGTCGAGTATGCAGCCGGCTGCGGCGTGAGCGATGCACTGTCCCGGCTGAGATGAGCGTCGAGGTGCATGGTACTTGTGGCAGACGGTTGGACGTCGCCGATGAAAATCACGCTTGAGCAACTCGCCACAATCAGTGTCCTCACGGGACTGTCTGTCGTCATCTTCGTGATGCTCATCCCCGACGTGCTGGGAGGAGTTCAGGAAGCCAGGACGGGAATGGCGTACAGCGACGTTCGTTCCCTGCAGGACAAGTTTGCCGGAGAGGCACCCCGCGAGCCGACCGAACTGGAGCAGCGCGATCCGTGGGGAAACGCCTACGTCGTGCAAGCCGAGGACGATGGCGGGGTACGCGTGACGGCCGCCGGCCCCAACGGCGTGTTCGATTCGACGGCCGCCGGCTCCGACGACATCTGGTCCGACATGCCGACGTCGCCGCTGGGACCGTTTCACACCCAGAGACGGTGGGGATGGGTGCGGGCATTCTCCGTCGGCTTCGGTGCGTGGATCGCGTTCATGGCGGCATACTTTTGGAGTGAACGAACCGCCCGAAAGCATCCGGGATGCTAGCGCGGGATTGCGTCTTCGCTTCCCTCACTCCGCCGCGCTGCTACGCTGCTCCCTGGACCCTTGTCCCTAGACCCTAGACCGTTATGTCCGACGTTCAGCGCGAGATAGAACGGCTTCGGCGCGACATAGAGAGGCACAATCGCCTCTACTATGTCGAGGCTAGGCCGCAGATTTCGGATATCGAATACGATCAGCTCCTCAAGCGGCTGGAAGAGCTGGAGCGGCTGCATCCGGAATTCGACTCGCCCGACAGTCCGTCGCACAAGGTCGGCGGCGAGCCGATTGAAGGGTTCGAGACCGTCACGCATCGGCTGTCGATGCTGTCGATCGACAACTGCTACGATGAAGCCGAACTGCTTGAGTTCGACACCCGCGTCCGCAAGCTGCTCGAAGTGGAAGCGGTCGAGTACACGGTTGAATACAAGATCGACGGCGTCGCGCTGCAGCTTGTCTACGAGAACGGCAGGCTGACTCAGGCGGCCACCCGCGGCGATGGTCGACAGGGGGACGACATCACGAACAACGCCCGCACGATTCGCGGCGTGCCGTTGCATCTGGAGACGGATGATCCTCCCGCAGTGCTCGAAGTGCGCGGCGAGGCGTACATCTCGAACAGTGACTTCGCCCATCTGCGGGCCGAGCAGGAAGCACGCGGGGATGCACTCTTTGCGAACTCGCGCAACACGACGGCCGGCGCGCTCAAGTTGCTCGACCCGAAGTCGTGCGCGGCCCGCAAGGTCAGATTCTTCGCGCATGGCGTGGGGTATCGAGAAGGGGGCGGGTTCACGAATCATGTGGAGTACATGGCCGCGCTCAAGTCGATGGGCGTGCCGGTAACGCCGGGGGTCGAAGCCCGCACGGGGATTGCGGCCACGCTGGAACTCTGCCACGCGATGATGGAGGGACTGCATCAACTCGATGTCGAGGTGGACGGACTGGTCGTCAAGGTCAACGACTTCGCGCAGCGCGAAACGCTCGGCAACACGTCGAAGAGCCCGCGCTGGCTCATCGCGTACAAATGGGAGAAGTACGAAGCGACCACTCGCGTCAACGACATCACCGTGCATGTCGGCAAGACGGGCACGGTGACCCCCGTGGCCGAACTGCAGCCGGTAGAGATCGCGGGCAGCACCGTCTCGCGGGCCAGTCTGCACAACCGCGACGAACTGCACCGCCTCGGCGTGATGATCGGCGACCAGGTCGTCGTCGAGAAGGCGGGCAAGATCATTCCGCACGTCGTGCGCGTGGAAGAACATCTGCGGGACGGCTCGGAAGTCGCGTTCGTGTTTCCCGAAAGGTGCCCCGAATGCGGCGGCGAAGTCATGCAGGACGCGGGGGGCGTCTACATCCGCTGCATCAATCCGGGCTGCCCGGCTCAACTTCGGGAAGGACTGCGATTCTTCGCCTCGCGCGGGGCCATGGATATTGACGGCATGGGGATCAAACTCATCGCGCAGCTCATCGGGGCGGGATTGCTGACGAGCTTTGCCGATGTGTATCGACTGAAAGACAGCCGGGACGAAATCCTCGCGCTCGAACGCATGGGGGAGAAGTCCTGCGACAACCTGCTGGCGGGAATTGAAGCGTCGCTCGACCGCCCGCTCTGGCGACTGCTGACGGCGATGAACATTCGTCACGTCGGCTCCACGACCGCAAGGGTGCTGGCCGACATGTTCGGCACCGTCGATGAGATCGTGGCGCAGGATGCCGATGCGCTGTCGGAAGTGCACGAGATTGGCGAGGTGATCGCGAAATCGATCTTCGAGTTCTTTCACAGCGAATCGGGTCAGAAGATCGTCGCCGAACTGCGCGAGGCGGGTCTCAACTTCGGTACGCCGATCGAAAAGGCTGTAGCCGATGGAGATCTCAAGCTCTCCGGCAAGACGCTGGTCGTGACGGGGACACTGGCCAAGTTCAAACGCGAGGAGATCGAGGAACTGATCCGCCAGCATGGGGGCAAGCCGGCCTCGAGCGTCTCGAAGAGCACCGACTATCTGGTCGCGGGCGAAAGGGCAGGCAGCAAGCTGGAGAAAGCGCAAAAGCTCGGCGTCCCAGTGCTGACTGAGGATGAGTTTCTGGCGCTGATTGGAATGGGAAGTTGAGGACGGAGAATGTGAGAAGGTCTGAATCCTCGCCTTCCCCATTCTCACCTTCTCCGTCCTCAACTTCTCATCTCAGTCAAACTTTGACGCCTGTACCCAAGCTGCGGGGCATGCGGCCTGGATCGGCAATTGCGGACTAACGCAGCAAGATCGATCGGCGCAACCGGGTCGAGCCATAGAATCGGCTGCGCGGGCGTCGATGTCAGAATCAGACACTCACATTGGCGCGCATTGATGCGCCCATCACTACCTCATGGAGGAATTTCATGCCTCGTATTAAGTGGGCGGCCTCTGCCTCGCTGTGGCTCATCGTGCTGTCGGCCTCGACCGCCCAGGCCCAATGGTTCGAAGACTCTGACAACCCCTGGGTGCCCTACGTGTCGGGCACCGTGCAAGGGGCGTCCATTGAGTTGGATTCCGGCGGGTTCAACACGCAGGGCGGGTTCAAGAACTTCGGCG
>JANNSB010000163.1:0-3948 GCA_031402175.1 Planctomycetaceae bacterium | reverse complement strand
GTCTTTCGCTCCGCGAAAGCGGCGGTGGAAGTGGAGAAAATCGCCGGGAACAAAGGAGACAGCGTGGAGCTTTGTTGCGACCAACGACCAGATGAAGCCCTCGCGCGTCGCCCCGCGTCTGGGGACAGACGCGGCTACGATCTTCTCCCTCTCCCAAGAGGCGACGTTCGATACAGCGATAGTGTCGCTTTGGGAGAGGGCCGGGGTGAGGGCGACGAGGCGGGCGTCGCGCATGGCCCCTCATCCGGCCTGCGGCCACCTTCTCCCCGCTGGTTCACGGCATTGCAGTCCAGACCGCTTGCGGGGAGAAGGATGCTGTTCGCAGCCTTACTCTCATTCCTCACAACGGCGACAGCCTCCGCCGCCGACATCGACTTCAATCGCGACATCCGTCCGATCCTGTCGAACCACTGCTTCCAGTGTCACGGCATGGACGAAGAGGCGCGCCAGGCCGATTTGCGGCTCGATCGCGTCGATGACGCCATCGCCTCGGGACACATCGTTCCCGGCTCGGCGGGTGACAGTGAACTCGTCAACCGCATTCAGTCCGAAGACGACCTGCTCCGCATGCCGCCGCCAGATGCCAACAAGCCACTCTCTATAGAGCAAATCGAACTGCTCACCCAGTGGGTCGAGCAGGGTGCCGAACATGCCGAGCATTGGGCGTTTCGACCTGTTGCGAGTCCCCCAATACCCGAAGCGGTCAACGATTCCTGGTGCCGCAATGAGATCGATGCATATATTCTCGACCGCCTACAACATGAGGGACTGACCCCCTCGGAAGAAGCCGATCGGCCCACGCTCATCCGCAGGCTCTATCAGGATCTGCTCGGGTTGTTGCCGACGCCCGAAGAAGTCGATGCGTTCGTCAATGATGATTCGCCCGGAGCGTACGATTCGCTCGTGCAGCGATTACTCGCGAGTCCGCATTACGGCGAGCGCTGGGGGCGGCATTGGCTCGATCAGTCGCGGTATGCAGACTCATCGGGCTACACCATCGATGGCGAACGCATCGCCTGGCCCTATCGCGACTGGGTGATCTGGGCAGTCAACGCAGACATGCCGTTCGATCAGTTCACCATCGAGCAATTGGCGGGAGATCTGTTGCCGGAGCCGACGCTCAATCAGCGCGTCGCGACCGGCTTTCATCGCAACACGATGATTAATCAGGAAGGAGGCGTGAAGCCGGACCAGTTTCGCAACGAAGCCCTCGTCGATCGCGTCAACACCACCGGAGCCGTCTGGCTTGGCCTCACCGTCGGCTGCGCCCAATGCCACACGCACAAGTTCGACCCGATCAGCCACGAAGAGTTCTATCGGCTGTATTCGTTCTTCAACAACGCGACCGATGCCAACAACGTCGGGGCCACCGTCAACGTACACGAGGGCGAAGTCTTCGGCTGGTCTCCCGAGCAGTACGCGCTCCAGGCCGAACTCGACACGTTGCGAGCCGAAGAGATCGTCCTGAGGGACGCTGTGAACCAGTCCGAACTGGCCGCAGTCCCGTGGGAATGGCAGCCCGCAGAGTACATCGGCTTTTCGACGGCCAGCAGTGCTCCATTGACGGTTCTCGAAGACGGTTCGTTTCGCGCGCCCACCAACGGGACCGAGAACGAATTCTACGAACTCCATATCAAAGGGACGCTGGAATCGTTCACTGCATTTCGCGTGCGCGTGATGACGCACGAATCGCTGCCAATGAACGGCCCCGGCACCGCGGAGAACGGCAACTTCGTGCTGTCGGATGCCGCTCTCAAGGTCGATGGCCAGCCGCTACGGTTCGCCGAAGCCTGGGCCGACCACAGCCAACCCGACTATCCGATTCGCGACGCGCTGGACGACAAGCCGACGACCGGCTGGGCCATCAATGTCGGGAGCGACCAGGCGGCGGCTGGCGTGATGATGAACGCTCCGCACGAGGCTGTCTTCACACTGGTGGAACCGCTGACGACGGCCGACAAGATCATCAAGCTCATGCTGCGGCACGATACGAACAAGAACTATCACATCGGCCGGTTTGCGATCGATGTTACCTCGACCCCGATACCGGAGCAGAGCGAGACCAACGAACGACACGCGGTGTTGGCGGCGGTGCAGTCGCGGATCGCCGAACTGGAATCGCAGTTGCCGGGACAGGGGAAAGTCGTGAGCCAGATGATCATGGAGGATGCCCCGACTCCGTCAGAAACATTCCTGCTGAGCCGCGGCGACTTCCTCACCCCCGACACCGAACGCGGCCCGCTCGCTCCCGGAGTTCCCGAGATTCTGCTGCCCGCTGGCGTCGAAGTTCCACAGTTCGCCAGCCGGCTGGACCTCGCCAAGTGGTTGATGTCTCCCGGCAACCCACTGACGTCGCGCGTCACGGTCAATCGCGTCTGGATGCGGTATTTCGGCAAAGGCCTCGTCGAGACTGAGAACGATTTCGGCTATCAGGGCCTGCCGCCCACGCATCCCGAGCTGCTCGACTGGCTCGCGGCCGAGTTCATGAATCGCGGCTGGTCGATGAAGGAACTCCACCGGCTGATCGTCACCTCGGCCACCTATCGCCAGTCGAGCGACTATCGTCCCGACCTGGCCGAACGCGACTCACTGAACCGTCTACTGGCGCGACAGTCGAGAACGCGAGTGGAAAGCGAGATCATTCGCGACCTCGCCCTTGTCGCCAGCGGACTCTATTCCCCCGAAGTCGGCGGACCGAGCGTTTACCCGCCGCAGCCCGAGGGAATTTACGCGTTCACGCAGAATCAGCACGCCTGGCCCACAAGCACCGGTCCCGATCGCTACCGACGCACCATGTACGCCGCGTTCTATCGCTCGGCTCCCTATCCGCTGATGCAGACGTTCGACGCCCCCGACTTCAGCACGGTCTGTACGCGGCGGGTCCGATCGAACACGCCGCTGCAGTCGCTGGCGCTGGCGAACGATCCGCTGTTCAAGGAACTGGCGGAAGGGCTGGCGTCCCGCGTGCTGAATGAATCTGCCGTTGATGACGCAACCCGCATCGAGCGCATGTTCCGCATCTGCCTCAGCCGGGAACCGGACGATGCCGAACGGACTGTGCTGCTCGACTTCCTCACTCGCGAGCGCACTCGCTTCACCGCCGACGCCGCATCGGCCCGTGCGTTCGTCTCGCTGTCGGAAGACGCACCAGAACCAGACATCATCGAACTCGCAGCGTGGACCAGCGTCGCCCGCGTGCTGATGAATACTGATGAGTTTGTGACCCGTAACTGAAAGTGATGTGATGAAGAGACCCACACTAGCCCGCAGCGCAAGCAAGGGTGCCGTGAACAACAGCGTACAAGCCAAGTCGAACGCGCCTCGCGGATCGGAGTTTCAACACAACGCCGCCCGCGACATCACCCGCCGCTACTTCCTCCAGCAATGCCGCGTCGGTCTCGGCGGCATGGCGCTCACTCATTTGTTGAGCGATCAAGCCACCGCCGCCGATCGCCCGATGCAGCCGGTCGAACCTCATTTTCCCGCGACGGTCAAGAACGTCATCTACTTGTTCATGGCCGGCGCGCCGAGCCAGTTGGAACTCTTCTCGCCCAAGCCGGTGCTCAACCAGTACGACGGCCAGGATCCGCCGGCGGAGCTTGTGGCGAACCGCCGTTTTGCGTTCCTGCGTCCCGAAGCCAAGCTGCTCGGCTCAGTTCGCTCGTTCGCACAGTATGGCGAATGCGGAATGGACTTGAGCGAGTGCCTGCCGCATCACCGCAGCATCGTCGACGATGTCTGCTGGATCCGCAGCATGAAGACCGACGTCTTCAACCACGGCCCGGCCAAGCTCTTCATGAACTGCGGCTTCAACGCTCCCGGCCGGCCGAGCATGGGGGCCTGGGTCACGTACGGCCTGGGGTGCGAGACGCAGGATTTGCCGGCTTTCGTCGTCTTTTCCAGCGGCAAGAAGGGCCCCAGCGGCGGCAACTCGAACTGGGGGAGCGG
>JANNSB010000162.1:0-12748 GCA_031402175.1 Planctomycetaceae bacterium | reverse complement strand
CAGCGGAAGCCAAAACCCAGGGCGTCGCTGGTTTCTGGCGTGAAGGTGAAGCTCGCGTCGTTGAGCCCCATCTTTTGGAGTTCATCACGCAGATTCTCGAAGTCGGTGGCATCGATCGGATACATCCCGCAGAAGACCATCTGTTGCGGCGTCTTGTATCCGGGCAAGGCGACATCCGCGGGTCGATTCGAGTGGGTCAACGTATCGCCGACGTGTACATGGGCGATCTCCTTGACGCCGGTGACGACGTAACCGACCTGACCCGGCCCGAGTTCCTCGCAGGGATGCATGTTCGGTCGAAACTGTCCCAGTTCGATGACAACGTGAATGGTGCCCGCCCTCATGAAGCGAATGCGGTCGCCGACGCGAATCGTTCCGTCCTTCACCCTCACATAAGTGATGACGCCGCGATACGTGTCGTACTTGCTGTCGAATACCAGTGCGCGTAACAGGCCGTCGACCTCTCCCTCGGGCGCCGGGATGCGTTCGACGATCGCGTCGAGCACGTCGCGCACCCCTTGGCCAGTCTTGGCGCTGCAGAGGAGGGCATTCGACGTGTCGAGGCCGACGACGGTTTCGATTTCTTCCAAAACTTCGGGAATGCGCGTGATCGGCAGGTCGATCTTATTGATGACCGGGATGATTTCGAGACCGACATCGATCGCGGCATACGCATTCGCCAGCGTCTGCGCCTGCACTCCCTGAAAGGCATCGACCACAAGCAGCGCGCCTTCGCAGGCCGCCAGACTGCGGGAGACTTCGTAATGAAAGTCGACGTGCCCGGGCGTGTCGATCAGGTTGATCTCGTAAGTCACGCCCTTGTAAACATGATGAATGGCGACCGCGCGGGCCTTGACGGTGATGCCCCGCTGCCGCTCCACCGCCAGATCGTCGAGGATTTGTTCCTTGAACTCTCGCTCGGTGATCGTCCCGGTCTGCAGCAGCAGCTGGTCGGCCAGGGTGCTTTTCCCATGGTCGATATGCGCTACGATCGAGAAGTTACGAATGAAACGACGATCCATGCGAGTTGGTAGTAAATAGTTAGTGGTTGGTAGTTGTTATAGTCGCCTTTCGCTCCGCGAAAGAAGCGGTTGGGGAGTCGACTCAGAGATTGTTCCAGGTGGACGAAAGTGTTCTCCTTTGCCTCCGCTGCTTTCGCGGAGCGAAAGGCGACTATGCCGTCGTGGCCTCGACTTTCGTGCATCTTCCAATCTCGCGCACCGCTTGCCTCAATCGATGTGCGTTCTCCACGATCGCCAGTCGCAGGTATCCTTCCCCTTCTTCGCCGAAGCCTCGGCCAGGGCTGACGGCCACGCCCCCTTCATCCAGCAGCTTCATCGCAAAATCGATCGATCCCATCGACGAGAACGGCTCAGGGATCTTGGCCCAGACGAACATACCCGCCTTCGGGCGATCGATGTCCCATCCGAGCCGTTCCAGTCCGTCGCACAAGACATCGCGGCGTTTCTGATACTCGGCCGATAGACCTTCGATACTGGCATCGCCATGCCGCATGGCAACGATGGCCGCGATCTGCACGGCCTGGAAGATGCCGTAGTCGTAGTAGCCTTTGATGGTCGCCAGCGCCCGCACCATTTCGGAGTTGCCGGAGCAAAAGCCGATACGCCAGCCGGCCATGCTGTAGCCTTTGCTCATCGTCGTGAACTCGACGCCGACATCCTTCGCGCCGGGCGTCGAGAGAAAGCTGGGGGCGATGTAGCCGTCGTAGCAGATGTCGGCGTAGGCAAAATCGCTCAGCACCAGGAACCCATACATCTTGGCGAGACGCACGAGTTCCACGAAGAAGTCCTGCTCGACAACCGTGGAACTGGGGTTGTGCGGAAAATTCACCACCACGACCCGCGGCCGTGGATACAAGTGTTCGCAGGTGTATGCCACGTTCTTGAGAAACGTGTCTGGATCGCGGGTGTCGAGTGCGATCACGTTGCCGGCCGCCAGCATCACGGCATACGAGTGAATGGGAAACGTCGGCGCGGGCACAATGGCCGTGTCTCCCGGTCCCATCAGCGCCAAGCACATGTGGCTGAAGCCTTCCTTCGAGCCGATGCAGGCGATGATCTCGTCATCAGGGTTCAGGTTGACGCCGTACTTCTTCCAATAGCGCTTGGCGACTTCCTTCCGCAGGTTGCTGATGCCGTTGGCGACAGAGTAGCGATGGTTCTTGGGATCCTTCAGCGCCTCGGCCATCTTTTCGAGGATGATGGGCTCGGGCGGGTCGGTCGGGTTGCCCATGCCGAGGTCGATCACGTCGATGCCCGCGACCCGCTTCTGGTACTTCAGCTTGTTGATTTTCCCGAACAGGTACGGGGGCAGGCGCTTCAGGCGTTCAGCCACGGGGATGCTGAACCCATGGTCGCTGAGCGGGATTTCGGATTCATTACGCATGGATCGAGTCGAAGGAACAGTCGGGTGCGAGACGCACTCGATTCTCCGCGTGAACGGCGGATGGAGTCAAGAACGGCTTAGAAAGTGTCATTCCGCTGGACGATCCGTTTGCACCTGAATGCGTCGCGGAATCGATTTCGCCGCACGGGGGAGACGAATCTCGAGCACGCCGTCGCTGATATGTGCCGAAATGCGTTCATGGTCGACATCCTCGCTCAAGATGAACGAGCGCAGGAAGTCGGCGCTGGGATACTCCTGGTGGACCACACGAGTCCCTTCATCCAGGCTTTCCTGCCGGCGTCCGAAGAGGGTCAACTTGTTGTCCTGCACCTGTACTTCCAGATCGTTGCCCGAGACGCCGGGCAGGTCGGCGAGCAGCACGAGGCCGTCGTCCGACTCGTAAATGTCGATCGGCGGCGTGCGGATCCAGCGTTTGGGAGGCGTGGTCGCGGGTATTGACGGCTCAGACATGGGAACTGTTTTTGGCGGCGTAAGAGGCGAACTCATGTTTCGGGAGACTCCTCGCGTTTCGCGACCGGAATCTGCCGTGGGACCGTCGATGGAGCCTTGGGTATCTTCACCAGCAACAGGCCATCCCGCAGTTCAGCCACCACATGCTCTTCTTGAACCCGTTCCGGCAATGTGATGCTGCGTTCCCATTTTCCCATCGGTCGTTCGCTGCGGCGATAGCGCTCTTCGGGAACTTCACCCTTTCGGCTGCGAGACACAGTGAGAGTGATGACACCGTTCGCCACGGCCAGTTCGACGTTTTCGCTCGCCACGCCGGGAATCTCGGATTGGAGCAGGAAGGCATCCGCCGTCTGGTAAAGGCACATCGGCGGAAACTGGCGGCCGACTCGTATCCCTTCGAGGGATCCGTGCACACTGCGCAGCAGGCGATCCATCTCCCGTTCCAGATCGCGGAAGGCCTCGAACGCCGTGCCCCATCGAAAAACAGCCATGTCATTGCCTGCAGAAAAACCGTGCAGCGTATCAGGCTGCAAAGACAGTGCCTGCATTACAGCATCGAGTATTGATTACACAAGTCTATAAATTGAAATATGTTGCGACTAGAATACTGCTAAAGAACTGCCAGTTGAAACTGCCAAATCGGCATCCAACTGGATTCCAAGAGCCGCAGTTCCTGTCTCCGGATTGGGTCTGGTGACAGAGAGGGCGTCGTCCATTCCTGGCGAAGTCACCGATTCACCGCAGCAGTGTTAGCACGAACTGCAGTACGATCGTCGCCGACATGGCGAGCAAGAGGGCGACGCCGACGCGAAATGTTCGCGCCAGGATCGGCTCGATGAGCAACAGGCAGAGCACCACCGCCAATAATCGCCGGGCGAGGAGGGACTCGAAGTCGGTCGAATCGCTGGAAACCCTCGCGATCGACTGCCACGACCGGGCTGAATGCACTTGCAGTCGCTCGCTGATGCGGTTGAGTCCCTCCAGATCGGCCTGCGTCGTCTGCCCTTCGTCGGCCGCGACGTTGACGGCGAGGAACTCCGGCGGCTCTTCAATGTCGGTGGTGCTGAGTTCATAGAACCCGGTGAGCAGCAACGGGCCGACCTCACTCTGCATGCCGCGAGAGCTGAACACGGTTCGCAACGGCTCCGCACGCAAGTCCGGACCCTCGACGACAAGTCGCGCCTGCTGCGAGTCATCCGGCAGCCAGCGGCGATACATGTCTCCCACCCGCAGCGACTGCTGTTCGAGAGCACCGGCGGCGACATACGTCACCATCTCGTGCACGAGCGGCACGAAGCTCGGCCACAGCACCCAGCTTCCCCAGCGGTCATCGAGTGAAGTGGTGATGATGAGGCAGCGACCCCGCCCCAGTCGTTGCTCGATCATTAGTGGGTCGCCGGTGTTCACCGACAGCACCGCGCTCGCCGTGGACGTGGCCGGCAGGGTCACGGGAATGTAACGATGCAAACGAGATGTCTGCAGCCCGGCTCGCGGATGAGCCGCAAACCGGAGGAGCACGGGATGATCGGGCTGATCCATCACGATTCGATACGGCTCTTCCAGCAGTTCGGGATCGCCGACGGCCTCACCCAATTCGAGCTCGGACAGGCCGTCACTCGCGAAGGCCGAACGCGAATACGCGTCCAGGTGGGCCGCTTCGCCGAGGCCCAGGATCAGTCCGCCGCCCGATTCCACGAATCGCGCCAGTCGTGAGACATCGAGTTCCGACAACACGGGGATATCGCACAATATCACCACATCGAAGTCTTCGAGATTCCCATGCAGCAATCGCTCAATGCCCCCCGTCGTGACTTCCAGCAGCGGGCCGGTCACAGTGGCCGTGCGCGAGGCTTCACGCCAAGGATTGAGGGCCAACTCGACAAACTTCGCCGCCTCGACGTGCGGCGCGCCGTCGATGACGAGCACATCGATGCGGTCCTCGACATCGATCACACAGTGTCTCACGTCGTCGACCGCCAGCGCATCGGACGACATCGTCACCGAGACGCGATGCATCCCCGGCCGTGTCGGCGTCCAGGGGATGCGGAGTTCCACGCGTTTACCGGCCGGCAGCGTAACGCGACTGCCAAAGATTTCGCGCCCTTCGACGGAGACCTGCACCTCGCGATCTTGCGTGTCGTCAGCAGCATCGGGCGACGTTGCCGTCCCGCGACGCTCCAGAGTCACGAACACCGTGGCCGGTTGATTCACCGACATGATCGTCGTCGGCAGCGACTCTGGCTGAGTCGCGTCGGCTTCGCCCACCACATGGATCGTGGCCTGCTGCACGGCGGGCATGGATGGCTCGTCGCCGCCGGACGACGCCTCAGCATCCGATCTAACGAGAACCCGTGTGCTTTCGACATGCACTTCAGTGACGCCAGCATTTTCCACCGCTTGATTCACGACATTTACCAGCGAGATGCCGGCGATTTCAGCGAGTCGTTCACGAATAGCATTGGTGGAACTGGGCTCATCATCCCAGTCCGCACGCGGGAAGTCGCTCAGCACGACGACCTCGGTGCGCACGCTTGGTGAGTGTTGACGGATGCGCTCCGGCAGTTCGAACAGCACCGTGCTGCCGCGAGTTTCCTCCAGCGTTGGATCGAGGCGGCGAACGACGCCGGCGAACTCGTCGCGGTCGCGGGTCGGTTGACCGACAATCTCGGCATCGCTGATGCTGCTGAGTCCCAGCAGTGAGAAGCGGTCGCTGGGACGAGCACGATCGAGCGTTCGTAGAATCGCATCGCGGGCGGCATCGAAGTACGTGCGGCCATCCACTATCGTCTGCATGCTGGCCGAACGATCGACGACGAAGATCCAATGCCTGGGCAACCGCGCCGCGGGTCCGCCGTCGAGGCCCGAGATGATCGGCTGACTGAGGGCCAGGGCCGCCAGAATCGGGATCAGGCAGCGCACCGACAACAGCAGCAACGACTCGACCCGGCTCTGGCGCTGCCGGCGCTTCACCGCGGCCTGCAGAAACAGCATCGCTCCCCAGTCGACTTCCTTCCAACTCCGCCTTTGCAGGAAGTGAATCACCACCGGGACGACGCCGAGCAGCGCCCCCCACAGCAGCCAGGGATTCACGAATTCGAGCATCTTTGCGGAATGAGGGTCAAAGGTTCTTCGGTTAAGTTACTCCCTCGTGGTCATTTGTCACTTGTTAGGTCATTGATACTTCCCGCCAGCGGGGGTCGCACGTTGACCCCCCTGATTCCCGGCCATAAACTGCATGGAAATGAAAAAGGAGGCGGAGATTCGCTCCGCTGGGTTCTTGAAAAGCAGGGAAAATGGACTTTTTTGAACGGATCGGCGACTTCTTCATCGGACTGACGGGGCTGATCGAACGCTTCTTTCGGACGATCTTTGGCTCCTCCAACGAGCGTCAGATCAAGTCCGTCGGGTACGTTCGCGACAAGGCCGGGATGGCCAATGTTACTCCCAGCTCGACTCTCGATCGCATCAATCAGCTCGAACCAGAATTCGAGAAGCTGACGGACGCTGAACTCAAAGAGACGGCGTCGAAACTGCGCGCCAAGCTGGCCGACGGCAAGACGCTGGATGACGTGCTGCCCGAGATGTTCGCCGCCGCGAGGGAGTCGGGCCGCCGCTACCTCAAGATGCGGCACTATGACGTGCAGATGGTCGGGGGTTACTTTTTGCACAAGGGCAAGATCGCCGAGATGGTCACCGGCGAAGGGAAGACGCTCGTGGCCACGTTGCCGGCCGCGCTCAACGCGCTGTCGGGGCATGTGCACGTCATCACCGTCAACGACTATCTCGCCAAGCGCGATATGGAATGGATGGGGCCGACCTATCTGGGCCTCGGTCTCACCGTGGGCGCGATCCAGGCGCAGATGCGGCCGAATCAGCGACAGACGCACTATGCCTGTGACATTACCTACGGCACCAACAACGAGTTCGGCTTCGACTACCTGCGGGACAATATGAAGATGCGGACCCAGGACCAGGTCCAGGGGCCGCTCGATTACGCCATCGTCGACGAGATCGACAACATCCTCATCGACGAAGCGCGAACGCCGCTGATCATCTCCGGGCCGGCGCAAGACGACATCACGCGGTATCCGAAGGCCGACAAGATCGCGCGCTTGCTGGAGAAGGGTGCGCATTTCGAAGTCAAGGAGAAGGAACACACCTGCAATCTCACGGATGATGGCGTCCGCAAGGCCGAGGAGCTCGCCGAGGTCGAGACGTTTTACACCGCCGGCAACATGGAGTGGCCGCACCTGATCGACAACGCGCTCAAGGCGCATCACCTCTACAAGCGGGATGTCAACTACGTCGTCGAGAACGGCGAAGTCGTGATCGTCGACGAGCACACGGGCCGCAAGATGTACGGTCGGCAGTGGAGCGACGGTCTGCACCAGGCGGTCGAGTCCAAGGAAGGGGTGCGGGTCAAGGAGACCACGCAGACCCTGGCGACGATTACGCTGCAGAACTACTTCAAGCTTTACAAGAAGCTCTGCGGCATGACCGGCACCGCGATGACGGAAGCCAACGAATTCAACAAAATCTACAAGCTCGACGTGATCGAGGTGCCCACGAATCGTCCGATGAGTCGGTTCAATCACCCCGATGTCATCTTCCGCAGCGAGCGCGAAAAGTGGAACGCCGTGCTGGAAGAGGTTCGCGAGGTGCACAAGTTGGGCCGTCCGATCCTGGTCGGCACCGTGTCGATCGAGAAGAGCGAGCGACTCGCGACGATGCTCGACCGCAATGGAATCCGGCACAACGTCCTCAATGCGAAGTTCCACGAGCGGGAGGCCGAGATCATCGCCCAGGCGGGGCGGCTGGCGGCCGTCACCGTGTCAACCAACATGGCGGGCCGCGGCACCGACATCATTCTCGGCGGCAACCCGGAGCACATGGCGTGGGAGGATCTCAAGGCGACCTACCAGTCGCGACTCGAAGTACCCAAGGCCGTGTGGGACGAAAAGTCGAATGAGATTTCAGAGCGCGAAGGGATGAAGGCCGAGGGACGTAAAGTCGCAGAACTGGGCGGGCTGCATGTGATCGGCACCGAACGGCACGATGCCCGCCGCATCGACCTGCAGTTGCGTGGGCGTTCCGGTCGGCAGGGAGATCCAGGTTCGAGCCGGTTCTTTCTGTCGTTGGAAGACGACCTGATGCGAATCTTCGCGGGTGATCTGGTGCAGCGAGTGCTCAACTGGCTGGGCATGAAGGAAGGGGAAGCCATCGAAAGCCGCATGGTCACCAAGCAGATCGAACGTGCCCAGAAGCGCGTGGAAGAAAGGCACTTCGAGTCGCGCAAGAACCTGCTCGAATACGACGAAGTGATGGACCACCAACGCAAGGCGGTCTATGCCTATCGGCAGGGAATACTGGATGGCGTCAACTGCCGGAAACTCATCCTGGAGATGATCAACCGTCAGGTGGCCAAGATCGCGACCCGCCCGGAAGATGGCAAGGTTCTCGAAATCATCGAGGAAGGTCAGCTCGATCGGATGCGGCATTTCATGCATCCCATGTTTCGCTGGGACATGTGCGCGGCGTTTGCCCGCATGGGGGTCGGCGTCACCGTCGAACCCGATGCGCTGCAGGACATGGACCAGGCGCAAATGGCCGACTATCTGCTCGGCGAAGCCGAACGACAGGCCGAGGATGTCATCTCCCAGCAACTGGATGAGAACCTTCCGGAAGATGTCGAGGAACGAGACTGGAACTGGCAGGCTCTGACTTCGTGGGCGAACCGACACTTCAACATCAATCTCAGCCTCAGTGAGGTCAAGAAGCAGGGTCGCGGCAATCCTGATGCGGGACTTGATCGCGACGAACTCCATCGGTATCTGGTGTCGCACGCCAAGGAGGCATTGCAGCGAATCGACTTCTCTCCACTGGCGCGGTTCCTCGCTCCGGATTACCCGCAGCGCGTGCTGTGCGACTGGCTCAAGGCCCAGTTCTCGCTGGATTTGTCTCCGGAACAGTTCACCGCGCTGGAGAAACCGGAACAGGCCGGCGAACTGATTCGTCATGCGGCCGCAGTCCGTTACCGCGAGCAAGAGGCCCGCTTCCCGGTGGCGATCGGCATCAATCGCTATCTCCCCAAGCAAGGCAACGCCGACCGCGCGGGACTGATCGCCTGGGCCAACTCGCGGTTTTCCACACATTTGGAAGAGGCCGACTTCAAGGAGAAGGCCCTTGCCGATATCGAACGGCTCCTCCTCGAACGCAGCCGCGACTTCCTGCCGGGAGAGGAAGTCTTCGAGCCGGTGGATGAATACTTGGATCGCGCCTGGAACAGCTCATCGAATGGTCATGCGAACGGCGGCCCGCCACCCGCGGAGGTCAACCAACTCGCGACGTATGCGAATACGACGTTTCACTGCGATCTCGATTCGGCGCAGCTCGCCACTCTGGATCGCGAAGGAGCACGGCAAGTCGTGCTCAGATGTTATGACGAACATTATCGCCCCGAACTCGGACGCGCCGAGCGAACGCTGCTGCTCGACCGGCTCGATCACGCCTGGAAGGAGCATCTTTATCAGATGGATCACCTGCGTCAGGGGATCGGGTTCGAGGCCTACGCCCAGAAGGATCCCAAGGTCGAGTACAAGCGGCAGGGGATGAAGGCCTTCGATGAGATGTGGGACCGCGTGGGCCGCGAGGTCACTCACATGATCTTCCGCCTGGAGCGCGAAGGTTCGCCCGAGTTCCTCAACAGTTTGTGGGCCGGCGGTAAGGCCGCCCATCAACAGGCCCAGTCGGCTGCCCAGGAAGCCAGAGAGCAAATGAACAATCGCCCGGAGCCTGGTCAGGAAGGGAAGACGATCGATCCCATCGTCAACGAAGCTCCCAAAGTGGGACGCAACGATCCGTGCCCCTGCGGTTCGGGGAAGAAGTTCAAGAAATGTCACGGTGCGTAGCTGACTTCACAAGAATTCAGCGAGAGTTGCAGCCGAAATGACTGAGTTTTTGCAAACTCAGCTACGAAGTGTGATGCCAGAAACGTATGATGGGATGAACCCTCCAGGAGACCCGCGATGCCAGGCAAGACTCCATTGATTCGTCCCATCAGCCGACGACGTGCTTTGGCCATGCTGCTGGCGGCTGGAACGTCCGCGAAACTGTCGCTGCCCGCACTCGCACAGCAGGATGATCCACAGATCGAAGAGGCCGTCGGGCGCGCGCTCGACTATCTGGTGCGCGAACAGCGTCGCCAGGGTTACTGGGAAGCCAACGGCGGCCAGTACCGCATCGCGATGACGGCTCTCGCCGGCATGGCTCTGCTGTGCGAAGGGTCGACCACCACTGAGGGTAAGTACGCGCAGAACATCTCACGCTGCGTCGACTACCTGCTCGATCAGGCTCTGCCGAGCGGGCTGATCGGCTATCAGAACGACTACCACTACACCTACGGGCACGGCTTCTCGATGCTGCTGCTCTCACAACTGCTGGGTGAAGAAGGCGACCTGCAGCGTCGCCGCAGATTGCAGCACGTCCTCGCGAAGGCGGTCGAGTTCAGCGCGCTGGCTCAAACGAGCCGAGGGGGCTGGGGATATGTGTCAGCCCGCGAGATGAACGACTTCGACGAAGGCTCGACCTGCATCACGCAGGTTCAGGGACTGCGCGCCTGCCGCAATGCCGGCATCGTGGTGCCGCGCGAGATCATCGACCGAGCGAAGCAGTACATTCATGATTGCATGGCTCCCGATGGGGGCGTGCAGTACAGCATCCGCGGAGGTGGATCGCGTCCGCCGATCACGGCGGCGGCCGTCGCGGCGATGTACAGCGCGGGCGAATACGACGAGACCGACGACGTGCAGCGGATGCTCGACTACTGCGCCCAGAACATCTGGCCAGGGGGCGGCATCAGCCAGTCACAGCACTTCGGCCATTGGCATTACGCCCATTTCTACTTCGCCCAGGTGATGTACCGCGATGAGGAGAACTGGGAGCAGTATTTCGCGGAGATCAGCACCGAACTGCTCCGGTCCCAACTGCGTGACGGCTCGTGGAATGACGGGCAAGTCGGCCCGATCTACGTCACGGCCATCAACGCTATGATTATGCAGTTCGACAAAGGCTACGTCCCGATCTTCCAGCGCTAGGCTGTCGATTGGTCCACAACAGTCGCCGGGACAAATAAACCGCCTGAATCGCATACAGGCAAGTCACAGAGTGGTCGATGCCAGAACGCCGTCAGCCGCGGGTCGTTCAAATTCGGGGGCTATTTCGCAGCGCATGACCTTGCGGGAGCGCGGGGCGTCGATGACCAGTTTGACGCGGCCGCCATGCACCTCGGAGATCGTGACCTTGATCTGTCCGTCAATCACGATCGATTCGCCGCGTTTGCGGGAAAGCACCAGCATTGCAATTCCTCCTTGAATAGGAGGCCTGATCGGCAGGCCTCGGTTCTCCATAGATGTTCAAATATACAGGTAGCGCATTATGGCCTGTTGAGCACATCTTGCAAGATCGAATCGGCAAAAAGTGTGCCGATTCCGATCCGCTCTCGCAAGTTACGTCAATAACTACCGGCCAGCACAGGGATTACAATCTATCGCCGCGACCGCCGGCCCAATGACTTTGCCGGCAGTTGGTCACACGGGAGCGCGGTGCGTCACTTGAGTGGTGCGATATGGCGCACTCCGCCCAAGGACGCTACAGAGGTGGTATGCGGTTCCCCGCATGAAGCTGCACCAGCGGTATTACGGCTTATTCCTCTTCTTCGTCGTCCGCCATGATCCGCTGGTTGAGGAGGTCGACGAGCTGACGCAGCCGGCCGATGTCGCGGCGGTTGAACCGCATTGATAGGCGCGGCAGATGAGCCAGGTGCTCATCATCCTTCTCCAACGGATGGCTGGGGCATTTCTCGATTTTGCCCCCTTCCAGTATGCCCGAGAACCGGTCGTTGAGTTCCTCGACGAACTGATCCGAAGGCTCCCGGTGCAGCCGCAAATAGAGCTTGTCCCGCACGTACCGCATGCTGTTGTAGACCGAGTAGAAATCGATGATCTCGTTGAACGCGTCCTTGACGCTGCTGACCACGGTAAACAGCGACATGTCTTCCAGCGAAATCAGCCCATCGGCCAGCAGATTGTCCCGAATGTACTTCTTCCAGTTCGCCCAGTAACTCTGACCGGGCGGGTCGACGCAGACGATCGGCATCAGATCCCGCTTGCCGGTCTGCACGAGCGTCAGGGTCTCCCAACCTTCGTCCTGAGTGCCGAAGCCGCCGGCGAACAGGGCGATCGCGTGCACTTCCTTCACGAACAGGAGTTTACGGGTGAAAAAGTACTTGAAGTGGACGAGCTTCTCGTCCTTGTCGATGACGGGATTCGCTTCCTGCTCGAAGGGGAGCATGATGTTGAGGCCCATCGACATCTTGCGTCCCGCGCCGACGTGGGCGGCTTCCATGATGCCTCCCCCCGCCCCGGTGACGACGTACCAGCCGGCATTGGCCATGCGGCGACCGAAGTCGACGGCCTGCTGATAGCAGACATGATCGGGCTTGAGCCGGGCCGACCCGAACACGGTCACCTTGCGCTGCCGGCGATAAGGAGTGAAGACCTTGAAGGCGTAACGCAGTTCCTTGAGAGCACGCGAGAGGATCTTCAAATCACCCACGCTGGCGTTGTCGTGCACCAGTTTGTCGGCGGTTTCCTTGATTTCCTCGACCAACTGATCGGCCAGCGACGGCTCCACGGCATGCTCCGTCGGCAGCGGATGCTCCTCGGAGACATTGGGGCGAATCCTTCGCTTGCGAGCCATCGTGAAATCCCTTCGAGATCGTCTCCCGCAGTGTCCCCGCTCCCGACACGCGGGCCCGCGTGATGGGACATGGTGGACGCGTCGCGGCCGGCCCGGCTTCAGGCGCCGATGGCGG
>JANNSB010000161.1:0-5687 GCA_031402175.1 Planctomycetaceae bacterium | reverse complement strand
CCAGGCCGGATCCGGAAACGGCGAGGATGTTCGTGGCGTCTTCAATATCCTTGGGACGGCCCCAGCGCAGCTTCTGAATGACGACATCTTCCGGCGCGGGCATCCACGCATCGAGACTTGTGCCGCCCAACTGCACTCGACGACGCCTACGAAAGCGTTCGACGTGATGTGGATCGTTGGTGAGTCGAAAAAGTTCGATCTTGAACTGCGTCGGCAGATACTCCATGACGTTGCGGATCGTGTTCGTAATCGTTTCGAATTGCATCTGGCGATCGAGTCGAAAGTCGGGGCCCAGCGTCTTCGCGAGTCGTGTGAGGTCGCCGGGCTGAAGTTCGACGACGAAGTCGGCGTCCTTGGTCGACCGGGGGATGGAGTATGCATTCACCGAAAACGCTCCCACCAGCATGTAGGGGATGTCCAGTTGCTCGAGCGCGCCGACGACAGTCGCGGTCGCCTCAAGACTCGTCATTGATCACTCCCGCATCACGGTACAGTCCGGCATCATCGAGCATCTGCCCAATGGCAAGGCGGCGTCTGATCTCTCGTGAAACATCTTCAGGGGTGTATTCGGGATTCTGGCCCGCAATCACACCGCGGATGAGTTCAATCATCTCATCGAACAGCTCCGGCCCCGTCGCGATGCGTTCGGCGATTGGCGTGCGCTTCGCCCGCTCGACCTTCTCCCAGAAGATCGCGTCTTGCAGGGCCTTGATGTCGGGTTCGACGGGCATGGTGATTGCGGAAATGCGAAGTACCGCGAGGGCTGAATTCACGGCAATTATAGCGGAATCAACGCCAGTTCGCCCCGGACGAGTCGTATTGACAAAAACTGCCGGTTCCACGATCGTCCGCGCCCGAGATGCGAGGGCTTCCCCAGTCCTCATGGGCCGCCGTCTCAATCACACTTCGTTTCGGGCCAGTTCCCCGGCATCCTTCAACACACAATCCCTCAGACATCGTTCGCGAGTCGCGTCTCCACGCGCCTCCCCCAATGGTTTGTTCCAGTCAGGATGACTGGTTGCGCCCATTGATCCCAGTGTTGGGGCAGTTATTTCGTCCGTTCCACCGAAAGGAATCGGCTGTGGACCCGCGGACTCACGCTCAGACACCGCCAGCGACGGCCATCGCGCCGTCTGCAGCAGCCGCTGCGTTTCCTTCATGGCCGAGCTACGGTGATGACGAAGTTGAAGCAGCCGCCGACGTGCTGAGGTCGGGCAAGGTCAACTACTGGACGGGGGACATCGGCCGGCAATTCGAACGCGAGTACGCCGCGAGCGTCGGAACCGAACATGCCGTCGCGGTCGCGAATGGCACGCTGGCTCTCGAACTGGCTCTCCATGCCCTCGGCATCGGCCCGGGTGATGAAGTGATCGTTCCCGCGCGAACATTCGTGGCGACTGCCACCTCGGTACTGATGCGCGGGGCGACACCCATCTTCGCCGATGTGGAAGCCGACAGCGGCAATATCAGTGCCGCGACGATCGAGCCGCTGATCACGCCGAGAACGAAAGCCATCATCTGCGTGCACTTGGCCGGCTGGCCTTGCGAGATGGACGACATCAACGCTCTCGCTCAAAGACATGGGCTGCGAGTGATCGAAGATTGCGCCCAGGCGCACGGAGCGACCTATCGCGGCCGACCGGTGGGATCACTGGGAGACATCGCGGCATTCAGCTTCTGTCAGGACAAGATCATCACCACCGGCGGCGAAGGGGGGATGGTCACGACGAATGATGCCGTGCTGTGGAAGCGCGCCTGGAGCTACAAGGATCACGGCAAGGACTGGGACGCCGTCCATCATCGCGAGCATCCGGGCGTCTTTCGCTGGGTGCACGATCACATCGGCACGAACTGGCGTCTGACGGAAATGCAGTCGGCCATTGGGCGGATTCAGCTCAAGAAGTTACCGCAGTGGACGGCGACTCGCGCGCGAAACGCATTGGCGCTGCGTAACGCTTTGGCACATTCGGCGGACCTGCGTATCCCCGCGCCTCCCACACACATGCGGCATACGTGGTACAAGTTCTACGCCTATCTGCAGCCCGGCAACGAATCGACGATCGGCACGCGAGACGCCATCGTGACCGAACTGCAGCGGCGCGGCATCCCCGCGGGGTGCGGCAGTTGCGGCGAGATCTATCGCGAACAGGGACTGCAGTCGGCAGGAGTCGCGCCGCGGCAGCCGTGCAGAACGTCGCGTCAACTGGCGGAATCGAGCCTGATGTTTCCCGTGCATCCGACACTGTCGGCTGCGCACATGGAGCACATGGGACATGAACTTTTGAGCGTGTTGTCGGACGTTGCCGACGCCGCGGAACCAATTTCCGCACGGGCGGCGTAGGGGGACAATGCGGTGACACACGCCAGGCTCATGAAACATCGCTTCGCGTTCATTCTTCCCGCGTATTTCGCCGCGTTCTGCGTGGCGTACTACGCGGCGTATCTGCTGCGGTTCGAGTTCGCGATTCCGCGGTCGTTCGAGATCGTCTTCTGGGCCACGCTTCCCTTTCTGCTCGTGATGAAGCTGCTGATCTGTCACTTCACCGGCGAATGGAACCGAACGTTCCGTCACGCCTCGATGAGCGACATCGTGTCACTGGGCGTCGCGACCGCGTGGATCACGTTGTCGCTGATGGCGGTGAACCTGATCGGCACGATCCTCGTCGTGCCGCGCTCGGTCATCCTGATTGATGCCGTGCTGACGATGCTGCTCCTTGGGTCGATGCGCATGGCGATCCGCACTTATGTCGAAGTCCTGCGACCCAAGCTGCGCGGGGGCGTCCATGTGCCGACGTTGATCTTCGGCACGCGGCAGGAATCGATCGGCCTCGTGAAGACGCTGCAGGCCGGCCAGAATTCGCGGAAACACGACTACCAGGCAGTCGGCTTCGTCGACGAGACCGATCAGCAGCGATCGAAGGTCTGCGGACTGCCCGTCTACTCGCTGAATGACGGCTGGCCGTCGATTATTCAGGCCACTGGGGCCAGGCAGGTACTCATCCCGGCGGAGATGTCGGGCAAGCGCATTCGCGCCCTGCTGCACGAATGTCTGAAGCTGGATGTCAAAGTCAACGTCATCCCGTCGGTCGATGAGATCGTCGACGGCCGGGTCAAGCTCGCCATTCGCGACGTCACGGTGTCCGACCTCTTGCGCCGGGATCCGAACGTGCTCGATATGGACGGCATTCGCGACTTCATTGCCGGGCGCACCGTGCTGGTGACCGGCGCCGCGGGCAGCATCGGCAGCGAACTGTGCCGGCAAATCCGCACGTTTCAGCCCCGACGCATGATCCTGGTCGATCAGTCGGAATCGGGCATGTTCTACATTGAGCGGGAACTGCAGGCCAAGCGCATTGCCAACGTCGAACTCAAATACATCGTCGCAGACATCGTCGATGAACGGGCGATGTCGCGCATCATGGAAGAGTACCAGCCGCAGATCATCTTTCATGCCGCGGCCTACAAGCATGTGCCGCTGATGGAAGACAACCCCCGGGCGGCGATCATCAACAACATCGTCGGCACACGAAACGTCATCGATGTCGCGAGCAGGCACGGCATAGAGCGATTCGTGATGATCTCGACCGACAAGGCCGTGCGCCCCACCAGCGTGATGGGTGCGTCGAAACTCATCGCCGAGAAATATCTGCAGGCCAAGGCGGCCACATGCTCGACGCGGATGGTGGCCGTGCGGTTCGGCAACGTGCTCAATTCCGTCGGCAGCGTAGTGCCGATCTTCAAGCAGCAGATTCAGGCGGGGGGGCCGATCACGGTCACGCATCCCGACATGGAACGCTTCTTCATGACGATCCCCGAAGCCGTGCAACTCGTGCTGCAGGCGGGGACCATCGGCGAGTCGGGGGACGTACTGATTCTCGATATGGGCGAACCCGTGAAGATCGTCGACCTCGCCAGAGACATGATCGCGTTGTCAGGCCTGCGCTACCCCGACGACATCGAGATCGCATTCACCGGCACGCGCCCGGGGGAAAAGCTCACCGAGGAACTCTTCTATGCCTCGGAATGCGGAGCCAAGAAGGTGCACGAACGCATCTACACCGGCAGCGCCGAAGAGCGCCCGCATATCGTGTCGATGATCCACGAGATCGAACGGCTGGAAGAATCGGCGCTCGGCAGCAATATCGACATGCTGCGTACGCTGCAAAACGTCGTCGCCGGCTTCTCGGACGCCGACTGGATCCCCGCCCGGCTCAAATCGGCGGCGTGATCTGTCCCCGAGCCGGAAGCGTAAGCGACGGGCGCTTGTCTCTCGCCCCGTAGGGGCCGTGCATCGTAGCCCAGGGCAACGCCCTGGGTGTCCGTGCTCAGATCCTCAAGCCCTGAAAGGGCGGCAGAGACGACGAGTGTGTTGGTTGCGTCGCCCCATCAGGGCTTTGCAGTTCTACAAGACCGCATACCCAGGGCGTTGCCCTGGGCTAGTATGGGTTGCCCTTACAGGGCAATTGGCACCGCCACCCCGCCGTTCCCGATAGCAAAAAGCTATCGGGGCCACCCGCGCCACGCTGGCAATTTAGTAGCCGGCTTTGGATGTGCTGGTGGTGCCTCACGATTCACGATTGAGGCTTGACATTTTTGAGTTCACAAACGATCCTCGATAGGATCGCAATTGTGATCGCTTCTTCCTGCACAGAGAATCAGATGGCTGATATCCCGAATGGCGAACGAATAGAAAGCATTGTGAAAGCCGGATTTCAGCCGGATAGCGAGATCCTGCCCATTGCCTATAAGCTTTCGTCTAAAGCTGCTGCTTTGTTCTCGCTCATTGTCATTCTACCGTTGGCTGTGCTACAGATTGTGTTCGTTTCTGATGTTATGTGGTGGATGGATGCACTGATATATGGTGCACTTCTGATACCTGTAGTAGCTATCGCAATAGTGTATTCATTACTTTGTTTGTTTATCGAAGTTGTAATGCGACAAATGTACTGTAGCGGCATTTGTCGCATTCCATGGCTATCCGGATGCATGGCGGCTGCACTCTTGACATTCTTTCAGGGAAGGGTTTGGACGCCATATTTGCTACACCTCAGCCTCAATACCGACAGAGAGATCCGAGACCTCGCTGGAGGAATAATCTGGACATGCATGGTGATAGTGATCTTTCAAATCGTCGGCTACTTCTCGCTTACTAGCCGACAGGATCCATGAAAGTGTACTCGACGTACAGATAGCTTCCAAAACATCCGTAGAGATATCCTAGAAGTCGTGACGCGGTCTCGACCGAGGTTGCGGGGTAACTGGCAGCGTCGGGAGTATCATGATCGGAATCTCACCTGTAGTTCCAGGAATTGGAGCAGTTGTTCCTCCGTTTGTCGGAAGGTACGGAAGTATGTCAGTAAGCCAAGGTGGAGGAGGTTCAGGCTCCGGACTAGGTGAGACTTCGATTTCACCGTTACCTGTATTGCAACGTGTCGTCTGCGGTCGCACTTCAAAGTACATTTTCACATATTCACAATCCTCCAAACGCACTCCTTGGAGATTACACAGATCGCGTGCCTTATTGTAGGGGTCCACGTCGTGAGTCTTGAGGAAGTTTCAAAACCATTTTAACAGCAGCATGAGGCAGGCCAGGTGGAAGAAGCCTTCGAAGAGATGGGGGTAGTATTCCCAACGGGTGACGAGGCGGCGGTTGTTCTTCAGCCAGGAGAGGGTGCGTTCGATCGTCC
>JANNSB010000160.1:0-31015 GCA_031402175.1 Planctomycetaceae bacterium | reverse complement strand
GTGCGGTCGCGGCTGTTGAGCCTGGTCCACGCGACGATCGCCTTGTCGATCGCGCCCAGCAGCACCAGGGCGTGCGTGCTATTGAGCTTGAGCTGCGACATCAGCGGAATGTCGGAATCGCTCCCATCGAGCGCGAACGGCAGGTCGATCAGGCCGCCCGACTGATTCTGAATGTCGTCGCCGCCGAACGGATGCTCGCCCGTCTCGATTACGGCGCCGACATCGATCGCCTTCTCAATCTTGTCGCCGAGCGGCTGCGCGTCGGGGTTGTGCGTGACACGGCGACGCCAGCGGTCGCAGTGCACGAGGTGCGACATCAGATGGTCTCGCGTCGGGTCGTCGAAACCTCCGCGATCGGCAAGTTCGTCATTCGCGATCAGTTCATTCCTCAACGTGAAGAGCGGCGACAGCGCAGCCGCAATGTGCAGGTTCCGCAAACGGGTGATGGCACGACGAAATTGTTCTTGTCCGGGATTTCCGATGGGCATGGGTTTTCAGGGTTGGTGGTTGGTGGAATGTGGTGGATGGAGGAGATGAGAACGGAAAAGTTGAGAACGGAGAATTCATTTAGCCCCCGGCGAGTCGCCGGGGGGAACGGCGTGTCGACGAGCGACAGACTTCAGGCTTCCGCAAGCCTCAAGTCCCAAGCCACAAGCCTTACACCGGCGGCGATCGCACGTGCAGCCGAACCGAGTTATTTGCCGCGACGAGGTCGTTCAACGCCGCCTCCACCGCCGGCCAATCATCGCACGGCACGGTGAGTGTCACGGTCACGACATCGCGAGATTCTTCGTCGGTTTCTTCGGGAGAGAAGTCAGAATCGGGTTGCAGGAGCAAGTCGCGCAGATCGCCTTCCGAGAAGCCCGTCAGCGTGGCGTCGAAATCGGGTATCGCCTTCAGGTCAGCAATCACGTCCGCCAGTTTGTCGGCATGCCAGTCGCTCATCAACGCCGTGTTGTTGAGCGCGACGTTCAGCGCTTGTTCGCGCCCGAGCGACAGGTCGACGACGATACAATCAACCTGCGTATCGCCGCGCTGCTTCAGGATCTCCAGTCGCTGATGACCGGCCACGAGATTTCCGGTGCGCCGGTTCCACACGAGCGGCTGCACCAGGCCGAACTCGGCAAGTGAACGCGACAGCTTCTGCCACGCTGCATCACCCGGCCGCAACGTGATTCGCGGGTTGTACGCCGCCGGCCGAAGCTGAGTGATGGGGAGGGGGATGAGTTCCATGTTGGTTGGAAGGTGGAATGTTTGGCGGAGAATGTCATTGGTCACTTGTCACTGGTCATTTGGCTCTGAATGCGAAATCCAAATGACTTCTACTGCCTATTGGCTACTGCCTACTCCCTCATGAAGCGGATTGCAGCGATCCCTCTTATTTCTCGGCGGGTCGAACTTTTGCCGCATGCGCTCCTTGACCTGATTGATGCAGCGTTGCACATGTCCTTTCGTGTGTCCGAACGCCCAGCCGATCTGATCGAGTTGCCAGCCGCAGTCTTCCCGCAGGGCCAGCATCGCGAGGCACTTCCAGACATGCGGATCGCTCCCCGCGAAGTGCTGATGAATGGTTTCCCAGAAAGGCTCGGGCCCGATTTTCGGCAGCACGACCCGCTGCGCCTGCCTGTTCATAACGGTCATCAGATTGCTCCCTCGTAGTGCTGCTCGTGGCGTGATGAAGTTCTGTGCTTTCAACCCTACCGTCGCGGTTGCGCGTGCTGTGCAGAGGCGACAGGCTTAAGCGCGCCACCATCTCGGATGCTCAGAGCATCCGGGATGGTCAGGGTGTTGAACTGCGCAGGGGACGCTGGCTCAGGTCAAGGCGGCGATGCAAGCGAAAAGTTTTGGGATTGCATGACGCCGCTTCAATCAGCAATCGGCGTCACTTCGCACTTGCAATCGACGGGCGACCTGTGCTGAGGCGATGCGCTGTTGTCAGAACACGCCCGGTCGCGGACAATGTGAATGAGGAGCCACACGGATCATCGCGACCTGGCCCGCAAGAGGTCGACAAGCTTGATCATCGCACATCGCATTCTGCTCATAATCGCGGCGTTGTGTTTCGTGGCGGCGACGGTGTGCTTTGGGTTTTGTTTCGTCGGCGTCGTCCGGCTGATGATGGACATGCCGCGGATCGACGCCGACGCGGGGCTAATGCGAACGGTCCCGATTCAGACGTGGGGGTTTCGCTTCATCGGGCTGTCGGTGCTGGGCTGCATCATTCTGTGGTTCGCTCCGTTGATCGCGGCGCGTCACGATGAGACATGAGCATCACACCACCATTCCAGATGCTCGCATCTTCGGCAATGTCGAAGTTTGAGCGAATGCCCTCACCCCTCACCCATCAGCCCCGGCACGCTCGTCAGCACGGTACGCAGGCGATTGAGGGCGCGGACGTAGCGGACGCTGGCGGCCTGTTCGGTGATGCCGAGCACGCGGGCCGTTTCGCCGTTGGTCAGTTCCTCGAAGTGACGCAGGGCCAGCACTTCGCGGTCGAGGTCGCCCATGGTCTTGAGGGCCAGATCGAGTTGCTCCGCCAGTTCGGCCTTGGCCATTGCCTGACTGGGTGAAGTGAGATGCCCGAGCAGATGGAACGACAACGAGAATGATGTCGACTCCGAACTCCACGCATGCATCGCTTTCTCGCGGCTGGCATCGCGGGCTTTTGTACCCAAGTGGCGGCGATGCAGATCGATCAGAGTCTGATTCACGATCAATCGCAGCCAGATGAAGAACCCCTGCGGCGAGTCGGACAGAAAGTGTTCGAGCCGCTGCTCGGCCGCGAGATACGCCTCCTGCAGCACATCGTCGGCGTCGATGCGGCCGACGAGCCGATGATCGAGCCGAAACTTCACGATCCGCCACAACCGGTCACGATGCATGGCGAACAGGATGCCAAGCGCTTCGCGATCCCCATGCATCACGCGGTTGACCAGCTCCTCCGCGGGATCGGGGTCGCCACCCGTCGTTGGTCGTTGGTCGTTGGACATTGCGACCGAGGTGTCAAGGAATCATCGATGGGGCATGATAACCGGGTGCGTCCAAAATGGCTTCTGGGGGAGGAGTCGTCAGGCTGTCGATTCCCTCGGCCGACACATCGCCGGAATCGTCGATGGTGAACTGCCAACACCTGCTGCCGATGTCGCCGCTGCACATCCAGAGAATCTTCGTCGAACTGTCCCAATAGAAAGACCACGAGCTGTACTCGCTCGGCCTGTCTCCCGTTTCGGCGATAACCGATTGCGCCGCGTCTCGCACGACGAATTCGACGATGTGATCGTCGCTGACCCAAATCTTGAGTTCGCAATCAATGTCGGAAATGGAAAACGTGCCGGGCGCAACAATCACTCCATCACTTCTTACGGCGGGTTCTTCGCATCCCGAAAGACTCGCCAAAAACATCACAACAGCCAGTCTCACTACCGCAAGGCGCGCATCATCATGATCCGCGCTTCGCTCACGGCGCCCTCGCTCGCGCTTCGGGCTAGTGTCAATCACGCCTTCCCTTCCCTCGCATACCTGGCCAGCGTCTCCTGGAACCGCCTCTTGCCGTCTTCCACGACGCGGCGGATCTCCTTGGCGTTGCCTTCGCTTTCCTTCCGCAGTTCGGCGATCGTGTTGAGTGATTCGACCTGGAACGATGCGATGGCATCCACCAGTTTCTGCACCGATTCGGGGTTGATCGTCGATCCGTAGCCGGCCTTGAGGGCGGCCCGTTCCAGTTCCTTGCCGAGTTCGGCCACGTCTTCGAGACCCTTGTTGACGCCGACCTTCATCGCCTCGGTCGCCTGCGTGGCCTCGTGGAGCCCGTGCTGTGACGTGTAGACGGTGCCGAGAATCGTGAAGACGTGCTCGTTCGTCGTGAAGAACGTCACCGAGCGACGATAGACGCGGTCCTTCACATCGTGCGTCTGCTTGAGTTTGGCGACCAGTGTTTCGCCGACGTCGTAGCCGATCGACAGATTCTCGGCGATGTCCTTCAGAAGCTGATAGTTGCGGTCGGCCTCCTCGAACGTGTTGCGAGCCTCGTCACGAGTCAGCTCCAAGCGAGAACGCTTCGTGTCGTCGCCGACCGCGGCATCGACCGCCTTCTGTGCATCGGCCAGTCCCTGCTTCGCCTGCTCGAATGTCGGCATGTATTTTTCGAGCAGTTCGCGGGAGGCGATCTCGGCCTCCTTCAATGCGAAGCGGAAGTCGATGTAGCCGTCCATGATGTTCTGCTCGCGAACAAGCTGGTCCTTGGTGTCTTTCGAGACCTCCTTGTAGACATCGACGATCTTGTCGAAGCGGTCGGAGGGGGTGCCGCGTCGCATGCGCATCCAGAGATTCGACATCTTCTCGCTCAGGCTGATGCGTCCGTCCTGCAACTGGTTGATGAGATTCTTCGAGTCCTCACGCACCGAGTCGAACATTTCGGTGATCGCCAGGTAGCGGCTGCCGACGTTGATGTTCTCGACGTTGTCGCGCACCAGGGCGTTGAACGTGCTCATGTGGCGAATCGTGTCGGCAATCGCCACGACCTTGGGCTCATCCAGTTCGCGCACGTCATCGAGTAGGCGGACCAGTTCCTGCGGGACATCGTCCCGGTGGCCGATGCCCAGTTTGTCGAGCATGCCCAGCGCGCGATCGAGATATTTGCGCATGCCCGCTGGCGCCTGATCGCCGCCGGCTCCCGCCAAACTCTGTTGGATGACTTCGCCCTTGGTATCGATGACTTTGGTTTCGGCCATGACGCTGCCCTTCGTTCCCGACGGAATGAGTTTTGATTCGTGTGAATACGCGGCTTCCGCGCCGCAAGACATGTAATTGTGCTACCGCTAAGATAGCTTGCACATCGCCGGTCCGCGACCGAGGCGAGTGTTACTGTCGACATGAAAAACTTCTCCCTCTCCCCCACTGTGAATGTTGGATGTCAATGAGACATTCATTGTGGGGGAGAGGGAGTAACTGACATCGCCTTCACATCCGAACTTCTTACCAAGCTGTGTCCACCCCCGCTCCTCCCGCCGCCGATCTCTCGCTGAGCGAGATGCTGCACGTCCTGGACGTGGCCCGCACGCTCCGCCGCGATCAGGAACTGGTGGAGTCGGAACTCGACAAGGAGGAACTGCTCGCGTCGCTGCGCGAACGCCTCTTGGCCGCCGCTGCCGCCGCGGGGGACAACGTCACCGGGGCCGAGGTCGATGCCGCCATCAAGATCTACTTCGACAATCTGCACAAGTACGCCGACCCGCCGCTGGGGATGTCGGTCGCGCTGGCGCATGTGTATGTGTTGAGGCGTCAGGTCGCGATCGGTCTCGGCACATTGGCGTTGGTTCTGCTCGTCGGCTGGGGACTCTTCTGGTCCCCCAGCGCGCCGCTTTCATCCGCCGCCCGTCAGCGATGGGCCGAGGATCATCAACAACAGGCGATTACCCAACGCGAACACGCGATCGATACGGCGATTGAAACGTATACGAAGCGACTCGCTTCCGCCCGCAGCATTGCCGAGCAACCGCGCGCGACCGAAGAACTCGATCGCATTGCGAGCGAGGGCGCCGCCGCTGTGAACGCCCGCGAAAGGGGCGACATAGAACGCATCACCGCCGAGATCGCGGCCGTCGAGTCGCGCCTGCGGGACGAGTACGAAATCCTCATCGTGAGCGACCCCGACCGGCGAAGCGGCATCATCCGCGACTACGAAGACAACCTCTCCGGCTACTACGTCATCGTCGAGGTCCACGCTCCCGATGGTCAAGTGTTGTCACGGGACATCACTAACAGCGAGACCGAGGAAAGGCAGCGGGTGACCGAATGGGGCGAACTCGTCCCCGAAGCGGTGTTCGACCGCATCCGCCGGGATAAGGAAACCGACGGCGTCCTCGATGAGCGTGAATTCGCGATCAAGCGGCGCGGCTGGCTGGATGAAGTCGTGGTCATCCCCGGCGAAGATGGGCAGCCACTTACGATCGAACGGCAGATTACGGAGTGGTGACGATGCCGATACCCGGACGAATGGTGCTTGCCGACCTGCGTGCCCGCCTCGAACAGGCGCGGGAGCAGACGGCGAGCGTGCGCCGGGAGTACGAGGCCGTCGATCGCCAGGTGGATGAATACGTTACCCGTCGCGGCGAAGCGATTGTCGAACTGGCGAAACACGACCTGCCCGATATCTCTCACGCTTCGATTGAACGGACGTTTGCCGAGATTCGTGATGAATTGCGCAACATCCTCGGCCGCAAGGAACGCGCTCAGGCCGAGATGCAGGGGCGGCTGGAACGCTTTCGCGCATCGATCCGCGAACTGCAACTGAAGGTCGCCGCAGTGGCCGAGACGCTCAACGGACTCGTCACCCGGCGCACCGAACTGGAACAGGTGGCGGCGGAGAAACTCAAGGCGGATGCCGAGTTTCAACAACTGTCACAGCAGGCGATTCAAGCCGAACTGCAACTCAAGGCCAACGAGGGGCGCGACGAGGAACTGCAGCGCGAAGCGAAGGAGAAGCTGCCGGCCTATCAGTCGAGCCGGCTGTTTCAATATCTGCAGCGGCAGAAGTTCGGCACGCCCGAATACGCACTCACCGGCTGGACCCGTTCGCTCGATCGCTGGCTGGCAAGACTCATTCAGTACGAACAGCATCGTCGCGGTTACGAAGTTCTCACGAATCTTCCCGCCCTCGTTGCCGAAGAAGTGGAACGCAGGCGGAAGGACTTCAACGCGCTGATGGAGCGGGTCGAGGCAATCGAAGACCGCGTGTCGGATGAAGTCGGCCTCACCGAAGTGCAGCGCGAAGGAGAAGAGCGGGGCGCCGCACACGAGAAGCTGGTCGGGCAACTCACCGAAGAACAGGGGCGGGCGCAGCAGGTCGAGGCCGAACTGACGGGACTCGAACAACAACAGAGCCGGTTCTACGCCGAGGCTCTCGAGCGCTACGTGCGATTCCTGAATGACACCGAGACGACGGTCCTCGAGGCCCGCGCCCGGCAGACGAGCGACCCGGTCGATGACGAAATCGTTTCGCGAATCGCGTGGCTGACCAACGAGATCAAGAACCAGCAACCTGATTTGGCGCGACTCAACGGCCGGGCGCAGTCGGCCGAGCAGATCAGCAACGGGCTGAGCTTTGTCGTCCGCCGCGGCGAACAGGCCGACCTCGATTCCGACCGCTGCAGCACCACCAACATGGACCGCATCAACAAGGAAATTGATCGTTTCGTCTCCGGCGGCATGAACGAGAACGACCTGTGGAACTCGATCCGCGAACAGATTCACTTCGAGCCGACCTGGGTGGAAACGACAGTCACGTCGGCAGGAAATGCGATCAATCACCCGGTCTCGCAGGTGCTGATGAGCGCGCTGGCTCATGCCGCCGTTACCGCCGTGACTCAGACCAGCCCGACCTATCCGAGCAGTTCATCGACCTATCGGTCATCGGCCCAACGCAGCGTGGCCCGCCGCGCTCCGCAAGCTCAGGCCCGGCGAGTCGAAGCGAGTCGACCGACGCCCAGCAAGCGCTTCACGACGCGCGGTGGGTTTTGAGCGAATCAAGCCGCGTAGCGGCGACAGCAGATAGCCGTGGACGATAGTCCACGGATCCAGAGCGTAAAGAAAGCGCAGCCGCGAATGCGGCGACAGCATGCTGCCTGATGGCGACATCCACGGTTGCTGTCGCCGCATTCGCGGCTCGACCGACATCGATTGCATATCCCGCGGGCTTACGCCCGCGGCTATTTGCTTCGGCCGCTTCGCGGCCAGTCGTTCCATTTCCAAAACGGCGGCTCCGTGTGAAGGCCGACCTACGGCGTTGTCGGCTCCTTGTTCCCCCAAGCGTGGTGAGAGAGTCGCTGCTCGACCCGCTCCTGGAGTCCCGCGGACCACAGAATCTGCATGAGATTCTTGATCCGATCCTCGGGAGTTTGATTCGCGTCGGTCACCACCGTGATGGCCTGATCGAGCCATTCATTACCGATGCCGGCGAACACGGCCCGCAGTTCGTCTTCGGGGAGCCTGCCTGCCTGAGCGGCGAGTTCGATCAGCAACCGTCCGACCGCTGTCTCGGACGAAATGATCGCATCAAGGTCGCGTTGTAGCGAATCGGTATCGACGCGGCGCCTGCCGTGATCGGCCCACATGAAATGCAGCGCCGGGTGGAGGAACCTCGTCAACTCGGCCGCATACAGACTTGTCAGCGGGCCGCAGCGTTCATCGCGGGAGAGCCGTTCCAGTTCCACGAAGGCGGTCACATCCCCCGTCAACAGGGCCACGGCCTCGCGCCCGACCTGCCACGCAGGGGTGCCTCGCGACAGCACGGCCGTGTTGCCCCACAACACGAATTGTCCCGCCCATGCGAGAGGATTGGCCGCCAGCGCCGCGCTCGCGGGGATATTGAACGTCGATTCTTGCCTTTCGCCCGCGACCGTGGTGAAGCTGACGGTCTCGACATGCGACGGATCCAAGTTCCGCAGCAGTCGGCTGACGGCTTCCCAGCGGGATGATTCGGTTACGTTGCCGAACCGGCTCGCCCACCACGCGGCTTCTTCGGCGAGGAACGTGCCGCAGGCCAGTTCGGGCGACAGGCTGCGACTCAGTTCGTTGTAAGATGCACCTGAGGCGCCATTGCGGAGCAGTGTCGCGGGTAAGACGGGCTGAACTCCAAAGGGCTTGATCTCGATGGTGATCTCGCTGCCGTTGTCGGCCAGGCATTCACAGCGAATGAGCCGGCCTGTGGCGACTTCGAACTGCGACCGCACGCCGTCCCATTCGGCATGCAGCACGCCGTCGCGGATCTCGAACGTCGCTCCCTCCGAGTGTGCCTGAGTGAGCATGAAGGCCGGCGTCACGCGAATCTGCAGCACGCCTCCCGACTCGGAACTGACGCCGAAACCGAACATCACCGAGTACTTGTCCCCCGTGGGTGAAGTGGGCGTGCGAATGAACGTGATCGTTGCACTGGGAAGCGGGCCACTCTCGTTATCGAACATTATGCAATTCGCGGTGGCTGTTGAATAGAGGCCTATGCGGTCGGAAGTGAACTCAAACCCATACCCGAACAACGTCTCGCCATCGGCCGATGCGACGTTCGTAGCGAGAACACTGTCGCCGCGCGGACTGAGCGCCAGATCAAACGAGGCAGTCGCCCCGTCCAGCCAGGCGGGGAGTTCGATCGGAGCCTCGATTTCGGCGGCAGGGTCCGCTGCGACAGCTTCTTCGGGTGTTGCCTGGAAGTACCCGCACAATACCGACAAGTCCCCCTCGCCGTGCACGCGGATGTCGCCGCCGAAGCTCGGCGGATGGGCCAGCCATTCGGCTGCCCGCAGCAGGGCGAGATCGATCTCGTTCAGTTCCTCGTTCAATGTGGGAACGTCCTCGCACTCGCTGAGTTCGATCCGCACGACGTGGCTGCCCGGCTGATCCACCATCGGCGTCGTGGTGATCGCGTGCGTCGCGAACCGGCCGCTGGCTTCCAGCTGTTGCTCCCAGTCACGTCGCGCGAACAGGTCGCACGATTGGCCGACTTCAATTCCGAGAAACTTCTCGATCTCCTCGGCAGTGTGCCGCTGCAGTCCCGTGATCTCGATCCTCCCGATCGAAGCCGCGGTGCCGGGAGTGACGGCGATGTTCAGCCGAGTCACGCGGAGCACGCGATCGGGTTCGAGCCCGACGCGTACCTGAGCATCGAGGTAGCCCGCTTCGTGCAGAGCTTCGAGTGAGAGGCGTTCCAGCTCGCTTGCGGTGAATGGTTCGAATGAAGTCGGCTTCTCTGCGACCCACAACGCCTGCTGCTGCTGGTTGCCCGCGATGGCGTCCGCGACTAGAGCAGCTGATGCGTTCTGGGGCGGAGCGGTGGGCACTGTCGGTTCAACCTTGGAGAGCCGCTCGACCAGAAGCTGCTGGAGATTGAGATCGACCCCTTGCACGATGATGGGGCCGTTGAGGAATTGCAGACCTTCCACGATGTCGATGACGACGTGTTGTGCCGCCTCGTCGAAGTCGGCGGTGACGGTCGCATCGGGAAAACCTGAATGGCGGTATCCGTGCGACAGTTCGGTTTGGATCGTGCTGAGCAACATCGCGAGCGTCGCCAGCGGGCGAGAGGCCTTTAGCATGCCGAAGTCGCCGTCGAGCGCGGCGACCAGAGTCTCGTGAGAGAACGAGTCGTTCCCCTGGAACTCGATCTGTGAGAAGTCACCGAATTCGCCGACCACCCAAGGTCGATCGCCGCGGGCGGCGTGCGCGGTCAACAGGGTCAGTACGGCCAGAACTCGGGCACATGTCGAACGCATCTTCCCCTCCTTGGGAAACAGCCGGACTCGATCGCCTGAACGAAACCACCCCGACGGGCGGCGAAAGATAATGCAGTGACGGTTATTTCAGGAATATCAGTCTCCAATCCTAACCCGAAGTGTGAGCGAGGGCGTCGTGCGGAAGAGTCCTCACAGTCATTCCGGGGTTGCATGCGCGAACGACTCAACGCAGAGGCGACTGGCAAGGTTGGTTCGATCAACGCCCAGTTCCGCCAACGACGATGTCTGTGGAGGAATACAGCGATTCACGACGCCCTCGCTCACGCTTCGGGTTACGAGATTCCCATCGCTTCACGGCCCATCGCAGCGTAGAATTCCTTGCCTACCAGAAAGTGTGCCACTGGCTCTGCCAGTGCCTGATGAAGGTCGATGTTGGATTCGCACTGGCGAAGCGAGTGGCACACACCATCGTCACTGATCCAAAGTTGTCACGACAGTTTCACGATGAGCCTCAAAACCGACCTCAGCCACGAATTGCAACGCCTGCGGGGGCAGGGAGCGCAACGGGTCTCGCTCACTGCGCCGGGGGGCGTCTCGCTGTCGATCGACTTTACCGCCATCGACACGCTCGGCTGCACGTTTCTGGAAATCGCGCTCGATGTCCCCGCGTTGCAGAACTCGGCGTTCGACAAGCTCAAGAAATGGGCCGAGGAACTGAGCCAGCGGATCACGTACCTGCTGGAGCACCTCGCCCCGCTGGAGTTCGACCCGGTGGCCGGCGAGGTGATGATTCGCTCCGTCCCCCCCGACACGCTGCCGGATGGCACGCAGTACTACGAAGTGCTGCTGCAGTCGCACAGTGGCGGACATTTTTCGCTCAAGCGTTACCGCTCTGAGAAAGGGACTCCCGGCCGAACGCAGGTCGAGATGCTGACCAGTATCGAGGTGCTGCTGAAGCTGGCGGATGACCTCGTCGATACGATTCCGAGCGGGACGCCGTGATGAGCACTTACCGCATCGTCGATCTCGCCTCACTTCCCGGCGTCCCTTGTCCCTGCGGCACGGCGCGGCGGGCGTTTGGCGATGTGGCCGACTATCCGGCGACGATTCATCTCACCGAGATTTGTGAGGAAGCGCAGGCCCACTATCACCGCATGCACACCGAGACCTATTACATTCTCGAATGCGGCCCCGACGCCCAGATGGAACTCGACGGCGAGCGCATCCCGATCCGGTCCGGCATGTGCATCCTGATCCCGCCGGGCGTGAAGCATCGAGCCGTCGGCAAGATGAAGATCCTCAACATCGTCATCCCGAAGTTCGATCCGGCGGATGAAGTGCTGTGTTGACTGTTGGCCGAAGGCCTCCTGTCACCGTAGCCTGGGGCAACGCCCCAGGAAATGGTTTTCAACGGTGCGCATTTTGGCCGAAGGCCATACTCACACTTCGAGTGAAGTTGGCTTTCAGCCAACAAACGGCACTCCAATCTCGCATACCTGGGGCTCTGCCCCAGGCTACGATGTCGATGGCCTTCGGCCAAACAGGAACTGGAGTTTCACCGCAAACGCGCAATCTTAATCGAACTCTGCGAGTTTCAATGGGATGACCTCGTCTTGAGGGCAATTCGTCAAAGCTCCCCTTCGAGTTCATCCCGCAATCGCTTGAGCACTCGATATCTCGCCTGGCGAACGGCCTGCGATGTCATGTCCAGTTCGCGCGCCACCTCGGCGGTCGGCTCACCTTCCACAACGGTCCGCCAGAAGGCCTGCCAGGTCGCCTCCTGCAGTTCAGGCCTGACCAGGGCGATCGCCCGTTGCATGAGGGCCGACGTGGGATTGATGCGTCCTGTTGATTCCTCGAACGGCTCATCGGGAATCTGTTCGATCGCGGCATGCGCATCGGTGCCACCCACCGCCGCGGGGTGGGCGACCTGATTGCGAAAGTGATGCCGCAACTTGTTCCGCGTGATGCCCCACAACCACGTCCTGAGTACTCCTTGACCGCGGTCGAACGTGTCGATGCTCGTGAGAGCCGCCTGAAATACCTGCTGCACGACATCGGCGGCATCGCTCTCCTGCAGTCGGGCCTGACGCGCCCAACTGTAGACGATCGGCGCATACAAACGAGCCAGGCGCGCCCACGCCTCGGGCTGCCTTTGACGCACCCCGGTAATAAGCGCAGACGAAGAAGTCTCGACGGCTGGCACGCAGAGAGCCCCAGGAGGAAGAGGTGGCGGCGACGATGTCAGGGTTGAAAAGTGATCCTATGATTGCGGTGAGGCGATTGTCCCGCAAGTTGCGGCACTCTGTCCTTCCGCGGAGATTGGAGAGGAATAATAGGCTATCATTTCAGTAACAGCGGGGCCCAGGTTCCTCGAGTCATGAATCACGCAATGTCCGTTCTTCCCATTCGGCCGGTCGAGCAGCCTGTCGTGGGCAGGGTGCGCCCGCCGGGGTCGAAGAGCATCACCAACCGAGCGCTCATCATCGCCGCACTCGCGGAGGGAACATCGACGCTCATCGGCGTCCTCGACAGCGTCGACACGCGCGTGATGATCGACAGTCTCACTCGTCTCGGCTATGAACTCACGCAGGATGTCGATGCCGCCACGGTGACGATTCGTGGCCGGCGCGCGATCTCAGCGCGGCATGCCGAACTCTTTCTGGAGAACAGCGGCACCAGCATTCGCTTTCTGACGGCCATGTGCGCGCTGGGACATGGCAGGTTTCGTCTCGATGGCAACGCTCGGATGCGCGAGAGGCCGATCGGACCGCTCATCGATGCGTTGCGTACCGTCGGCGTCGACATTAAGAGCGAACTTGAGAATGGGCGCCCGCCGATCGTGATGAACGCCTCCGGATTGCCCGGGGGCAACCTTTACGTGACGGCTGATCTCTCCAGCCAGTATTTGAGCGCGCTGCTGCTGGCGGCTCCGCTGGCGAAGCGACCGACAACCGTGCACATCGAGGGTCCGCTGGTCTCGGAACCGTACGTCGACATGACCCTGGACGTGATGCGGGCTTTCGGGAGCGAGTGCCTTCGCCCCGCATCGAACATCATTGCAGTTCAAAACGATCCCTACGTCGCGAGGGAATACGCCATCGAGCCCGATGCGTCGGCCGCCAGCTACTTCTTCGCGGTCGCGGCAGTGACTGGCGGGCGAGTGACGGTCGAAGGCCTGTCGCGCCACGCGTTGCAGGGAGACATCGGTTTCGTCCACGCTCTCGAACAGATGGGCTGCGTGGCCGAGTGGGGGCAAGACTCCATCACGGTTGAAGGAAAACCGCTCTGCGGGATCGACATCGATATGAATGCGATCAGCGACACGGCGCAGACGCTGGCGGCTGTCGCTCCGTTCGCATCGAGTCCGACACGCATCCGCGGCGTGGCCCACATGCGTCACAAGGAGACCGATCGCGTGGCGGCTCTCGTAACCGAGCTGTCGCGCCTGGGGCTGAAAGTGGAAGAGTATGCCGACGGGCTGACGATTCATCCCGGCCCGATGCAGCCGGCGCCAATCAAGACCTACGACGACCACCGGATGGCGATGAGCTTTGCCGTCCTGGGCCTCCGACATCCGGGAGTCGAGATTGAAGACCCGGGATGCACGTCGAAGACGTATCCGCGATTCTTCGAGGATCTGGAGATGTTGGTTCGTTCAGGCGCCCAGTGAAATCGGTCGGTCGACAAAAAAAACCCGGCACAAACGTGCCGGGCTGTTGTGTTCCATAGTGGTGACTGGCCAAGTCACGCGGGGGAGGCTGGGTCTTGCGGGGGCTGGGCCGATGCGCTCACTGATTCCTGATGAATCGCGCGATAGACTTCTTCGCGGTGGACCGGAACCTCCTTGGGGGCTTCGATTCCCAGGCGGACCTTGTCGCCACGGATCTCCACGATCGTGATGACGATCTTATCGTCGATCACAATGCTTTCGTTCTTTTTACGAGATAGGACCAGCATGGCCTCGTCTCCACGTCAGTCTCAGAGGAAGGCACTCGAAGTCGGAATTGTTAGAAAAGTGCGCTCCGGTGTGGTTGAATTAGTTCGTATACACACAATCCGACGATTTCATCCTAGAAGTCGCCTGGGGAGGGGTCAATCCCCTAAATGGCGTGCATGCAAGTTCTTTCGAGAATTATCACACTAAGTTCACGAAGCCCGGTCACGCCGTATCGAGGCAACTGTCACGTAAACTGGCCAGACGCATTGAGATACGTTGATGGTTGATCGCGGATGTTCGACGCCCACGCGGCAACCAGTGCACAATCCGATAGATTTAGTCGTCAATCGGCCTGACGTCCGAATTCTCATCGTGCTGCTGATGGAAACGCTTGTGAGCGGCAGTCAGCGTAAGCGGCAGAAGTGCGGACGTGAGCAATAAGCCGATACCGGCTGCGAGGAAGCGGTATTCACGCTCGTCGACCCCCACGCTGAGGATCCAACTCAGAATAATTGTGCTGACGAGTGCCCCGCCGCCGAATGCATTTCTTTCAGCCGGAAGGATCGGACGATAATCGCCGTTCCACAAACGCATGCATGCCTTAAGTTGAAAAGCAATCATGGCGGCAAGCAACAGACCCAGCGCGCCCAGGGGCGGGAACAAAAAGCCCATGGCTGCGATCGCAGACGCACCTATTGCGGGAATTACCAGCAGCAATGCGAATACGACGGCAAGGATTCGCATCAAGATCCAACCTGCTCATTCAAATCGCGCTGCCCCCACGGGATCGGCATCGTCGGCGGCGTGCGGTGGCGGTCCTTGCGGACGTCCTTGGGGCGAGTCTTGAAGTACTTCACGTACCTCACGAGCTGCTTGATGGCCTCCTCGCAAGCCTCTTTCCCCTTCTCGGCCGTCGCGAGTTCGGCCTCGCCGAGCACGCCCGAATCGCTGTAGCTGCTGGTCCATGACACCACCGTCCCCGGACCCTGGCCGTAGAGGTCGACGTAGTTGAACGGGCTGTTGTCCTCGTTGAAGCTGATGACGCCGTTCTTGATCTTGTCCTTCCGGACGTTCTCGCCGTCGAGGTGGAGGTACATCGACGTTTCGAGTTCGCAGGCATGGGCGATGCCTCCGGGGAACTTGCTCTGCCGCCAGCGGGGCATGAACTCCTTGTCGACCATCAGCATCTCCCACCAGCCGGTGAGGACGCACTCGGCATCGGTTTCGAGGTTGGCCCGCCGCGCGACGAGGTTGAGGTTCGGCATGTTCGATCCATGCCCGTTGAGCAGAATGATCTTCTTGAAGCCGTGATAGGCGAGCGACTTCGCGATATCCAAGACCATCGCCATGAAGTGCTCGTAATGGCAGTTGATGGTGCCGGGGAAGTCCATCACATGCCCGGTGTAGCCATAGGCCACGACGGGGAGCACGAGAATGTCTTCGGGCGCGGCCCGCCCCGCGCCATTGGCGACGCCGAGCGGACAGACAAGATCGACATCGAGCGGAAGGTGGTGCCCATGCTGCTCGACCGCGCCGCAGGGGACGATGCACACCTTCCCCTGTTCGACGGCATCATCGATCTCCGGCCAGGTAAGCTTCTCGTAACGGTATTCGCTGCGGGCGCGTTCGGCGTTGGTCATGTACACTCCGTGGTTCAATGGTGTGGTAAATAATGATCAGGATCTAATAGACCGCGGATTTCGCGGATGACGCGGGTCAACGCGGATCTGAAACGAATAGGTTGAATGAGAAGTTAGCGTACCTCTAATCGATTCCGATCCGCGAGGATCCGTCAAATCCGCGTTATCCGCGGTCTCTCCCTTCGTCGAATTCAGGTCGGCAAGTCTCGCTATGGTCACTTCCCGCGATACTTCTTCAACTTCTCGTGATCCAGTGTGATCCCTAATCCCGGCGTCTGCGGGATCTGCAAGTAACCTTCATCATCAATGACGAACGGCTCGACGGTCAGATCATCGAGGTACGCGCACGGGGTCAGGTATTCGACGTACCGCGCCTCGGGCATCGCCGCCGCCAGTTGCAGGTCTGCCGCGAGGCCGATGGCCGTGTTCCAGCCGTGCGAGACGAGCTGCACGTTGTGATCGAACGCCGCCCACGCGATGCGGCGGGACTCGCTCAATCCGCCGTTCTTCGTGCAGTCGGGCTGAATGATGTCCACCGCCCGGCGCTCGATCCACGGCAGAAACGACTCACGGCGAGTGAGAACTTCCCCCGATGCGATCGGCACCGGTGATTGTTTCGTGAGCTCGATGTAGCCTTCGATGTCGTCGGGCGGCAGCGGCTCCTCGAACCAGACGATGTCATAGACGGCCAGCATGTGTGCGGTCTCACGCGCCCAGTTGAGTCCGTGCGGCCAGAACTGCTCACTGCCGCCGGCATCGACCATTAGTTCCACATCATGCCCGACCGTGTCGCGTGCGGTCTGAATGAGCAGTTCGTCAAACTGCCGACTCCGCCTGCCGAACGGACGCCAGCCAAGCTTGATCGCCTTGAACCCTCGCTCGACGGTCTCGGCCAATCGGTCACGCAGCACTTCTGGTTCATCGAATAGCATCGACCCATACGGCTTGATGCGGTCGCGGTAATTGCCCCCCAGCAAGCGCGAGACCGGTTGCCCGCAGGCCTTGCCCATGATGTCCCACAGGGCGATGTCGATCCCGCTGATCGCATGCACGACCGATCCGCCGCGTCCCTGCCAGAAGGAGGATCGCCGCAAATTCTCCGTCACTCGCTCTGGCTCGACAGCCGATTCATTCTTCAACAAGGGCGATAGCAGCTCGACCGCACCGCGCACGAGCGTCCCCGATGTGAAGCAACTCCCGACGCCGGTGAGGCCGGTATCGGTCGTGATCTCGATCAGCGTATGCAGGTTCTCCCGCGGCTCATGCCCCTGCGGCCAACCGCCGTCGACGGTGGCGCCGGTGAGTGGGATGATGTCGATTCGTTCGATGCGCATGGTGGTCTCGCGGCGACGGAAGGCTCAATGTGAAGCGACAAGACTCTATGAAGTGCACTTCATAGCGTGAAGTGACCTGCGCGATACTGTCGCTGGTAGAGAGATCGACCAGGGTGATCTCGCTGGTAATCTGTATTGAAACCGAGATCCCTCATGCGATCGGTGAATCAGGGGCAATCGGCTTGGTGGCCTCGCCCGAAGGTTCATTCCAGGCTCTTTGGAATTGACAGGGGCATGTCGCAGTGTATTCTCGAATTGTACGACTCAGTGAGTTTTTAGGTGGGGTAATACAGTGAGTTTCACCGCTCAAGCCGAAGCGCCACCGCTGCGTGAAGACGCTGCGGGCGCGATTCGCGTCGGCGATTCGCGCGTCCTGCTCGAGTTGGTCCTTCGGGCATTTCAAGATGGAGCGACTCCGGAGACGATCGTGCAGCGGTACTCGACCTTGGCGCTGTCCGACGTGTACGCCGTCGTTGCTTACTATCTGCGTCATCGCAACGAAGTCGAAGAATACTTGGCTCGCCGAGAGACGACAGCCGACGAAGTTCGACAGAGGATCGAGCGTCAACAAGGGGATTTGAGCGACATTCGCGCGCGCCTGCTCGCGCAGCGAGAGGCGTGAGGATCGTCATGCTGTGGCTGCTGGCAGACGAGAACTTCAATGGTGAGATCGTCCGCGGCCTGCTTTTGCGCCAACCGGACTTGGAGCTTGTCCGCGTGCAGGATGTGGGCCTTGCCGGTGCGGATGACCCGGATATCCTGGCTTGGGCCGCGGAGAACAAACGCATTCTGCTGACGCACGATCGGGCCACGATGCCGGACCATGCCTATGAACGTGTGGCCGCGGAGCAGGAGATGGCTGGCGTCTTCATCCTGAATGACCGAATGCCCGTTGGACAGTCGATCGAAGAGATCCTGTTGATCGCCGCATGCTCCGAGCAACCAGAATGGAGCGGTCGAGCAGTTCATTTACCGCTATGAGTCACATGTTGGTGACGTATCTCGGCTCCGGTTCGATCGGGCCGTCGTCATCGCTGATGTTGGCGTCACTCATTCATCACGCCGTCGGTGCCGCCGCGTACACGCGCTCATACGCCGCCAGCGGCACGCCGCCGAGTTGCTCGGCGATGGCGCGGTACGTGTCGCGGCGGTAGTCCCATTCCTGCGAGCGGGGGACTTGTTCCAGCCAGTCGCAGAGGTGCATCGTCTTGAGGTCCAGAAACTCTCGCGGCGTCATCTCGATCCATTCATCCGTGTCGCGATTGCGGACACGCAGGTCACCGCCGTGCAGCACGAGTGCGTCGAACGTCGCGCGGTCCATCACGCAGTTGATGTAGGCCACTCGCTCGGCGTGTTCTCCAATGAGCGCGATCACTTCATCGCGACGATCGACGGAGAGTCCGAACAGGCGGAACTTTTCGGTGCCGTAGATGGAGTGGAACAGTCCCGCGACGCAGACTGCTTCATCACAGCCCAATTTTTTCAAGTCGCGATAGACGGCCACAAGGTGAGCGAAAAAGCCCTCGCCCGTGTGCGGTACGTCTTTCGTCCCCAGCGATTGCAGAAAGTCGGTATAACGCTGGATGTCGTGCGACATGTGCTGTTTCCGAGAACCGGAAGGATGGTCAGAGTTGAATTTCTTTGACAACCGAGTACCCGACTCTCTATTTTGGGAATACGAGGAAGTCGTTTGTAGAGGGGACGGGATCGGGGAAACCCGATCAAGGCGTGGATCCGTGGATTCCACATGACGTTGGGGTGGCAGCCGTCCGATACATGGGTGTGGTTTGGGGACCGGGATGGCACTGGCCGTTGTCTGATTCCGAACATTCTCTACAATCTAACCTCGGGTCAAACGGTTGGGCTAGTCTGGTCGACTAAGGGTTTGGGTCCAACGGGGTTGGGGTCTCGCTAACGCATAGTGGTGTCTATGTCGCATTACGCGCTCTCTGATGTCATAGAGATTTCAGATCGGGAAGATCTGTTCCAGATCGTCACCAACGAACAGGTGACGATGCTCTCCCGTACCGCGGGAGGCCAGGGCTTCGCCAGCCCCGCGGTCGTCGAACGGATGACGGGCGTTATCGAACGCCGCATCTGCCGGCCCTATGTCGACGTCGCCGACGTCGCCATGGCGCTCGCCGAAACGCTCAGGCGGCGATACAACTTCAACTGGCAGGATTGCCCGGCCATCGGTATCAGCCACACGCACACGAACGGCGACTCGGTCGTCAAACTCGTCAGCTACCTCAGCCGAGAACTCGGCGTCGATGCGTCGAAATTCTTTTTCATCAACTTCGGATGCGTCGGCTTCCTGGAACTGCTCAGGCTCGGCATGCAGCAGATGGACCGGCTCGAATGTGATGGGCCGATTCCGTTGCTCACCGTCGAGACGCCCGAGCTCTGGCACGATGCCTCCGATCGTTCGTTCTGCGGCATTGTGTCGGCCGGCGCCACCGGCTGCGTACTAAGCCGCGGTCCCGGCCATCGCGTTCGCACGCTGAACGCTCAGTTGCGAAAGGTGCAGTTCCGTGAGGATGTTAATCCGAAGAAGCTCTTCTGGACCGAAGCCGGGATGTTTCGAAACTTCCTGGGCGAACCGGAATTCCGCTGCGTGATGCGCATGAACGGCCAGAACGTGTTCGAGCACGGGGCCGAGTTCATGATCGACGCCTGTCGCCAGGCGTTCGAGACCGTGCAGCAGTACGACCGCCGTGTGATCGTCGCCTCGCACCAGCCCAGCGGCAAGATGCTGCGGGCCATGATCGACGTGCTGCGGGACGAGTATCCCTGCCTCGAGTTCCTCAATCACCTGGCCTACTACGCGAACAGCATCTCGTCGGCCGTGCCGACCGTGCTCTCGCACATGAATCAGATTCTGACGGAACACCACTCCGACCCGATCTCTCCCGGGGATTTCGTATTGATCCCGGCGGCTGGCATTGCTATGTCACACAAGTCGACGCACCTCGCCCAGCGCTGGGCGGTCCTGGAATGGTAGCCGGGACGCGTCCTGTTTTGCTCGATTGACGGGCGCACCCACCTGGGAACTGCGATGGAAGCGCTGGTTCGGGGACTGATCGTCTTCATGGGGGTCGTCATTGTCGTCGACCTCATCATCACGAAGATCGTCCTGCTCAGATTCCGCGCTTACGTCGTGAACTGGGTCCGCAGGCACGCGGTCGAAATGCCCGACCACCAGTTGCCGCCGGCCGCCGTCATCCTGGCCTTGAGGGGCCCCGATCCCGGACTCGCGGCCACGCTCGAAAGTCTCGTCAATCAGAACTACCCCGACTTCGTCATCCATCTGGTCGTCGACAGCGACACCGATCCGGTGCTCGAAGACGTACACCGGTTGCAGGACTTGCCCGGCGGCGAGCACATTCAGGTGTCGTTCCTGCAGTCCCCCGGCGGAACCTGCAGCCTGAAGTGCAGTTCGCTGATTCAGGCGGTGCACGAGATCGACGACCGTTACGAGATCTTCGCCTTCATCGACGGCGACGCCGCTCCGCATCGCAACTGGTTGAAGGATCTCGCCGCCCCACTCGTTCGCGGCGAGGCCGACGTAGCTGGCGGCAATCGCTGGTATCTGCCGCCGCGCGCAAGCTGGGGCGCGATGACCCGCTATTTCTGGAATGCCGCCTTCATGGTCGCCATGTGGGGCAGAAGCATTCCCTGGGCAGGGACCATGGCGATCAAGCGCAGTACGATCGAGGACATCGGACTGCTTGATGCCTGGCAGACCGCCATGTCGGTCGATGTGACTCTGCATCGCCTGCTTGACCACCATCGCAAAAAGTTCGTGTTCGTCCCCACGCTGCTGATGGTCAACCGCGAAGACATCACGTCGGCCGCCTTCATCGCCTGGGTGTCGCGGCAGATGGCCGTCGCCCGCTACAGCAGCGCCGAAACCCGCAAGGTCGTGGGCTTTATCGGCTGCATGCTCGTGTCATTGCACACGGTGATTCCCGCGCTGTCGATCGCCGCGTTCGCGACGGGCATGCCTTCTTACGGCTGGCTGGCTGCCAGTTATCTGCCATTCTTCTGGATCACGGTCGGTATCCGGTCGTTCATTATCGAGAACGCCGCGCGGCACGCGATCAACGCCCGCGGCGACGATCCCCGTTGGGTGAAGCCCTCGATCGTCGCCATCTGGCTGCCTGCATTGATCATGGTGCATCTGCGCATCTTCCAGATCATCGGCAGCATGCGTAAAAGCAGCGTCTGCTGGCGCGGCATCACCTACCACCTCCATCAGGGTGGCCGCATCGAGATGGAAGCCTACCATCCCTACGAGAACCCCGCCCTGACGCCGGTGGATCACTCGGTGCTGTGACTGGCGTATGGCGTATACCGTAGAGCGGGCTTCCCAGGCCGCCGCGCACAAACAGAACTTCGCCCTGACGCCTGCGATCATGGCCTCTGGTATTCATGCAACACCCATTCCGTCTCGGCAAGTTGCCGGATTGCGGGATCGGCGATGATGCCGGAAACCCACAGATCATGCAGCTTCGGCAACTGCCGCAGTCGCGCGATGCTGTCTGCTGTGAGTAACTCGGACGGGATGTCCAACACCAGCAGGTGAGGCAGGTCGGGCAACCGGGAGATTCCCGTCGCGGTCAGCCCGGGGCTGGCATGCACTCCCAGTGATTCAAGCAAGGGGAACGAAGCCAGGTGCTGCAGACCGGCATCGGTGACGTTCACGCCATGCAGGTGAATACTCACGATGCTCTTGGCCGCGGTTAGTCGCTGCAATCCCGCATCCGTCAAGGAGGAATCCTGAAAGGACACTCGCGCGATCACTGGGCATGACGCCAGCCATGCCGCGCACTGATCTCCCGCGACCGCGACACGGCATTCTTCCAAATGGGGCATGGACGGCAGCTCGAGAAAAACTTCGTCGTCCAGCGGACTGGTCGTCATGTCCAGCAATGTGACGGATGGTATGCGTGCGATCACCGCCATCGTTTCGCGGCCGGCATTTGTCTTGCCGAAAACGACGAGCATGAGATTCGGAGCGCCGTCGAGAAACTCAGCCAGATGCTCATCAGAAAATCCCTGGCCGCCGAATTGAATGTGTTCCAGTTGCGGGAAGGTCGGCGAATCGCCTCGTAACCGATCGGTAAATGGGTGCGACTTGCTTTCCTCCAAGATGAGCTCTTTCATGTCGTTCAAGACGTAAACATGCCGGAGCGATTCATCCGTGGCTGCGAAGTCCCAGACGTCGTCCATGTCGCGTAGCGCATTCACCCACTCGCCATACTTCTCCGGCCAGTCGTCATGCACGTCGCTCAACACGTATCCGGCGTTATCGTGGGGGTCGTGGTCGAAGTAGCGCATCGCTCGCAAACGGTTCATGATGGGCAACGTGATCGACAGGGCGATGCCGATCACGGCGAGCACCAGGAGCACAGCCCACAGCTTCCACGACGTGAGCGTTCGCACGGTCCGCGACGGAGGCTTCACCTCCGTCGGACCCGCGGGTGATTGAGTCGGCTCAACGTCGCCCATGCTAATCCCCACTCAAGTCGCTCAATCTCTCGCCATTCACCTTCGTGGATTGTATCCCACCCGGGTTCAGTATAACGACCGTCGTTCGCGAAAATGCAGGGCGACATTCCTGACTAATTCTTGCCTCCGTATCCCGGAGAGTTGCGGCTACTGCCGCACCAGCGTCCTGCCGCGAACTTTGCCGTGGAAGATCTGCTCGATCTGCTTCGGCAGTTGCGACCACGTCACTTCGGTGGTGATCGCGTCGAGATTGTCGAGCTTCCAGTCGCTCGATAGCAGTCGCCAGATCTCGCGGCGAGGTTCATCAGGACATTCGGCCAGGGAGGCCGCATCGAGATGGAAGCCTACCATCCCTACGAGAACCCCGCCCTGACGCCGGTGGATCACTCGGTGCTGTGATAGCCAATGGCTGGTGACAGATAGCTGATGGCAAGAGAGTTCGTGGAACGTCCTCTCCTCCCAACGCCCCACTACCCCCTCCGAATCGCATCCATCGGCACCATGCGGCCAGCGAGCCATGCGGGGTAGAGGCCGCCGACGAGGCCGAGGCCTGTGGCGAACACGATCGAAAATCCCAGCAGTGCGAGCGACGCGTGCAGTTGCAACCGGTCGGGCCAGATTTGGTTGAGCACCAGCGTCGCCAGCCAGCCGAAGAACGCGCCGAGCAAGCCACCCGCCCCGCCGATCAAGCCGCTCTCGGCCGTGATGAGCTTGAGCAGGTCGCGCCGGCTCCAGCCGTTGGCCCGCAGAATGCCGAACTCGATCGTGCGTTCCGACACACTCATCAGCATGGTGTTGACGATGCTGATCACCGCGATCACGACGCCGATCGCCGTCATGATGCCCAGAAACAGATCGAGGTCGGCCGACATCTCCTGGAAGCGTTCGGTCCAGTCGTTGGCGGAACGGACTTCGATCGGGCTGGCTGCTTCTTCTTCGCCTGCCGCCTCGCCCTGGTGGTTCGTGTCGGCGTCAGAAGCCTGGGCATTGGATGCCGCAGCCGTCTCCGAGAGTTCTGCCTCATCGGTCCCCGTACCCGTTATGCGGCCGGCCCATTCCAACAGTGACGTGATCCCCTGCGCCGACGTGGGGAGCAGCGGCATCATGCCGGGCGAGATGAGCTGCCCCAGATCGATTTGTACCGCATCGAGGTGGCGATCCTGAAAGTGGCGTTCGATGTTGCTCGCCATGGTCTCGTCGTCGACGGTGCCGTCCTGTTCGACGTAGAAGACCGACACGGATGCCGGATCGTAACGGCTCATCTGTCGGACCATGTCGATGTCGCAGAGGACGTTCACATCAAGCAGGAGCGAACCGCATTCATAAACACCCACGACCTGGAGTGTGGTGCCGTTGACGACCAGCGTGTCGTCGAGATCGAGTTCGAACTCAGCGGCGATCTGCTGGCTGATGATGGCGTGATTCGTCCCGCGGTCGTTCAGCTCAAAGTACCTTCCCGCCGTGACGAATTCCGAATAGACGCCGTTCTTGAGCTTGAGTCGGCTTTCCAACTCCAGTCCGACCAGAAACCGCGGTGGCGAGATGATCGTCTTGCCGTTGATGACGTTGACCCGAGTGATGATCTCGGGATTGACGACCGACACGCCGGGCATCTGTTCGAGTTCTGTCTCCCAATCGGCAGGCAGGGTCGAGAAGATCGGGACCGGCGCGCCGCGCTGTTGGACGAGCAGGCCGGGGATCAGGCGAAAGGTCGAAGTGACGACGGTCTCGATACCGCCGGCGATCGAGTAGAGTCCCACCATGCCGGCAATCGCGACGGTCAGACTCAGCACCGACAGGATCGTGCGCACCGGCCGGGACAGGATATTCTGGATCGCGAAGGACCACATGGAAGCGTTGAGGGACTAGGGTCGAGGGTCCAGGGAGGAGAGATGAGGGTGCGAATGACTTCGTAAAGTAAGCCTAAGGGTCCAGAAGTCATTTGTCATTTGTGCTTCCTGCGGCGCTGCCTCGGACAATCCGCGACGAGCCTTCTTTCCAAATGACAAATGACCAGTGACAAATGACCTTCCCTACTCCCTATTGCCAACTCCCTACTGGTCCGTCTATTGATGAATGTCAGGCAGATTCAACGGCTGGCCTGCGATTCGCCCTGACAGGTATGTCTGGGCCACCTGACATTGAACGATAGACGGTCCACTACTGCCTCCTAATCGTTCCATGGACCTGCCACTCCTCACCTCCGACCTGCCCGGCATCGCCGGTCGCATCAAGGCCTCGCCGGCGACGTTCGTGGTCGAGGAAATCCCCGCCTACGAGCCCTGTGGAGAGGGGGATCACATTTTTCTCTGGATTGAGAAAGTCGACCTGTCCGCCGAGCAATTGCAGATGCACCTGTCCCGTGCGCTCGGCATCGATCGGCGCGACATCGGCATGGCGGGGCTCAAGGACCGGCAGGCGATTACGCGGCAATGGGTCTCGGTTCCGCGCGGGTGCGAGGCGAAGCTGGCTGAGGTCGAAGGCGACCACGTCCGCGTGCTCGACTCGGCTCGGCACCGCAACAAACTCAAGACGGGTCACCTGCGCGGCAATCGGTTCGTCATCACGGTCGAAGGCGTCGAGGCGGGCGACCTCGAACGGGCCGCTCAGATTCGCGACCGGCTGCTCGCGCTGGGGGTCGCGAACTACTACGGTCCGCAGCGATTCGGGCGCGATGAGGAGACGCTGCGACTGGGCCTCGCGCTTCTCCGGGGCGAGACGAACGAGCGGTCGATTCCCTTCTCGCGAAGAAAATTTTTGACGCGTCTGGCAATTTCTGCCGTCCAGTCCTGGCTGTTTAATCAGGTTTTGTCGGAGCGATTGCGGGACGAGCTGCTGCACTCGGTGCTCGCCGGCGACGTGCTGCAGGTGTGCGCGAGCGGCGGTTTGTTCGTGTGCGACGAGCCGATGGTCGATCAGGCGCGCTGCGATCAACGCGAGGTCGTCATCACCGGTCCGATGTTCGGAGTGAAGATGAAGCAGCCCTTGCACGAGCCTCTCTTGCGAGAGCGGCGCGTGCTGGAAACATCGGGAATTTCCGGAGAAAACTGGCAATCCTGGAGCCGTCACGCACCAGGCGCGCGGCGCGCGATGGTGATTCATTTGACGGAGCTGTCGCTCATGCAGCGCGCGTCCGAGTCGATCGAGTTGTCGTTCGCGCTGCCGAGCGGCGCGTATGCGACGAGCGTGTTGCGCGAATTCGCGCGCGCGAACGTCGACGCGGAGGTCGATCGCTGCTCGAGTTGATGGAGGAAGTGCCGTCGAGGTTGTCCAGAGCCAATCGCGCGAGATATTGCCAATCGCGCGATTCGGGGCAAATCAGGGTTGAAACAACATTTCAATTTCGTACCATGCTCCGAATGTCAAGTGTGTCGTGAAGTGGCACTGCATGGATGACTCATGACGAGCAGACATCAGTTGCGATGACACGACACGGTGGGTGACCGCGATGGTAGCAGTCACCAAGTTTCCGTTAGTGGTGCTCCTCCGAGATTTGCCCGGTAGCAGCGGATGGACGCCACACTCACTTTTTTTAGGAGAAGTCTCGTGGCGAAGAAAGCAGCAAAGAAGGCCGCAAAGAAGGCCGCACCGAAGAAGGCCGCCAAGAAGAAGGCGACCAAGAAGAAGTAAGGCTAACTAGCCGAGAAGGGCGGTTGAGAAATCAATCGCCCTTCTTTTTTTGCGCCAGCCCACAGACGAATACTCAGGGCAACCGGTCAGATCCACGACCAGCGGTGGACCGGCCCACGCGCACCTGGGGAGCACGTTTGACTGCTCAAATCACGGCAACAGTGCCGGTTGGTGCGCGTGCAGGAACCAGCGCTCGATGATGATCTTGCGGGCGAACCAGCGGCTGCCGATCAGTCGGCTGAGAAGGGCGGTCTTCCATTTCGTCGGCAGCCAGGAGAGGACGCTGCCTGATCGCGAAATTCGCTGGGTGCCGAAGCGCTCTTCGATTCGCTTCTGGTAGGGCCGCAGACTTTCGATGTCGTATCTGCCGTTGGCGGCGAGAATTGTTTGAGCCGCGATGATTCCCGACTCGATCGCGGGGCGGATGCCTTCGCCACTCTGCGGATACGACAGTCCAGCCGCATCGCCGATCAACACGACGCCGTCGTCGACGATCTTCAGGCTGCAGCCGTCGTAGAGGTAATAGGCGTGTCCATGAAACCGCTGCGGCACTTCGCCGGTGAACGCGCCTTCCTGCTGCAATGCACTGAGCAACGCCGGCAACTGCGCCAACGTCTCTTTGGAGTCAACCCGGCCGAGTCCGATGTTGAGGTAGTCCCCTTTGCGCACGCACCAGCCGTAGCCGCCGAGATCGGGACAGAACAGAAGCTGCGGCGCGCGCCCGTCGGCTCCGACACGGTCGGCGAGTCCGTCAATCGGGAACTCGGCTTCGACAGCCGTTATGAGCGGCGGTTCGACCGCAGTGCTCTCACGAAGTCGGCGGGCCACCGGACAGAAGTGTCCACCGGCGCCGATCAGCATCGGGGCAGAGATCTCGCCGTTGACCACCCAGCCAGCGGAAGTTTTCTCAATCAACTTGACGGCCTCGCCCAGTCGCAATGTCGCGCCGGAGCGCCTCAGCAGATAGTCGTCGAACTCACGTCGGCGGATGCCGTAACTGATGGGGTGATCGAATTCGACTGCCGCCCGGCGGTGCCCCAACAGGCTGGTGCAAAACGTGGTGATCGGCTGCAACGTGCGAGTGTTTTTGTACTCGTCGGGATCGAGTTGGAGCGAGGCGATGACCTGGGGAGTGATCCAGCCCGCACAGATCTTGTCGCGTGGAAAGTCGGCCTTATCGATTACGACGACATTGACGCCCGCCTGTTTCAGCCGCCAGGCACAGGTCGATCCCCCCGGTCCCCCCCCGACGATCAATACGTCATATCTTTCCACCGGGAATTCCCTAAAGGGCGTCTGGATACTCGATAGCAGCCGAATCTCGCCTATAATAACCACTCACTTCGTAGCGTCGACACGGGCCTTCTGTTCTCCACGGAGATTGACCCAACGATGTCTGAACGACCCACCTCCACGACCTCGAACGACACCATCGTTTTTTCCAGCGACACGGAGTTGAGCCTCATTCGCGGCTCGACCTACGTGGGCGAGGGATCTCGAACGGGAGTTCCCATCGAGCAGTCTACTCCCTCTCTACAGCAGACAGTGGCGCGAACCAAGCAGCGGTCGTGGGCGATCGAACGCTCGATGCTGGCCCGCCTGCTGAAGGCAGTGGGCCATCCCGCGATTCGCATCGTTCTCTGGGACGGAGCGGAAGCTCGCGGCCAGGAGAGTGACAATCTGCGGACGATGACCATCCTCAATCGTCGCGCACTGTGGAACCTCGTTCGCGCCCCCGACTACTACATGCCCGAAGGGTACATGCGCGGCGACATCGTCATCGACGGCGACCTGATCGAGTTCATGCAGGAGGTGAACCGCTCGTACCGCACGGAGTGGACGCGCGGCAACGCCCTCCGCCGCGCCTGGGAAGGGCGTTCACTTCTCAAGGCGAAACGAAATATCTCGCATCACTACGACCTGGGGAACGACTTCTACAAACTCTGGCTCGATGAGCAACTGGTCTACACCTGCGCCTACTTCGAATCGCCCGAAGCATCGCTGGAGGCCGCCCAGGTCGCGAAGATGGACCATGTCTGTCGCAAACTGCAATTGCAACCCGGCGAACACGTCATCGAAGCCGGCTGCGGCTGGGGGGCATTGGCCCTGCATATGGCCAAGCATTACGGCGTGCATGTTCGCGCATTCAACGTGTCGAAAGAGCAAGTCCGCTACGCACGCGAGCGCACACAGCAGGAAGGTTTCGCCGGGCAAGTCGAGTTCATCGAGGACGACTGGCGAAACATCACGGGTAAGTGCGACGCCTTCGTGTCGGTAGGCATGCTCGAACATGTCGGTCCCGAAAACTGCCAGCGGCTGGGTGATGTGATCCACACGTCGCTGGAGCAGCACGGCCGCGGCCTGATCCACACGATCGGCATGAACTACAACCAGCAGTTCAATCGCTGGATCGAGGATCGCATCTTCCCCGGAGCACAACCGCCGTCGCTGCGGCAAATGCTCGACGTATTCGAGCCGCACGACTTCTCGGTAATCGACGTGGAGAACCTGCGACCGCATTACGCGCTGACGCTCAGGCATTGGCTGGAGCGGTTCGAGCGATCGCTGCCCAAGGTTCGCGAGATGTATGACGAGCAGTTCATCCGCATGTGGCGGATGTATCTCGGGGCCTCGGCCTCGGCCTTCGAGACCGGCGGCCTGCAGCTCTTCCAGGTGGTCTTCCTGCCGGCGTCACGACCTGATTATCCGTGGACCCGAGAACACCTCTACTGGACTGCACAACGAGCGACGCGCCTTTCGCCGAAATGACTGTGCAAATCGTAGTGAACGGACTCCGTGCCCGTCCCGAAGGCGGGGGATTGCGAAACCAAACGAAAAACGTTATAGTGACGCAGGACGGGGTTTACGGGAGGATCCGTCACGAGTATGTCGATGGTTGATTGCAACATCCATCCCGCCGCGGGGAACGGCACGGAGTCCGTTCCCTACACAAGTCTCGCTATTCGCGCATCAAGCCGCTTCACCTGCCTGATCGATCACGGCACCATCCACGTCTTCGTCATCGTAGATCAGCGAGAAGATATTCCCCGCGGCCTCTTCGAGCAGCCAGCGAATGTTCTCGCTCTCGACGGACTGGATCAAATGATCCAGTGCCTCGACGACGCGATCGACTTCGTCGCTGGTGATCTCTTCGAACTCATCCTCCGCGCTCTCTTCGAGTTCGTCGGAGAGTTCGGCGTCGTCGAAGGCTTCGTTCGTCAATTGATCGTGAGGCATCGGCAGGCTTCCTTGCTCTGAACCGGTAATGGAACATCTCGCGACGCCGCGAGTGAGTCATTTCTTCTTCGTACGCTTCTTGGCGGACTGGGCCGCCGACTTCTTGCCAGCGGGCTTCTTCGCGGCACCCTGTTTCTTGGCCGCGTCCTTCCCGCGAAAAATCTTGTCCCAGCCGCCGGAAAACTTCTCGTTCGATCCCGTGTGAACCGTGTAACCCGTCATGGCTTCGTTCGCTGCAAAGGTCTGAAACAGTACCTGACTCACTGACCTTCACAGGATACTTTCGCCACCCGCCGGCCGTCCACGGGGGAGGGAACCTAACAGACTCCCCGCGAGTGGTTCCAGTGCAGTTTTCGAGCGAGCGAATCCGTCGCGGTTGCAGTTTTATTCTCCCTCTCCCCCACGCAAAACCTTGGCATACATGTGAACGCTTGAATGTGGGGGAGAGGGCCGGGGTGAGGGGCTACAGTCGACGACACGACGGGAGACACCCACTTCAGACGATAGCCATCGCTCCGCCCATCATCGGCAGATTCCGCCGATCGCCGAGGTAACCATTCCCTTTATCGGCTCACTTGCCATCAGCCTCCTGGTCGTGGAGACTCGCATCAGCACTGCCTCGCGACATGCCGATTCTCTCACTCGCGGCACGCTTCTCTTTGAGGTAATTGTGACCGAACCCTTATCTGCCTGGACCGGAAAGACCGTCGTGCTCGATCTCGCGAGCCCGTTCGTCATCATCGGCGTCCTGAAGCAGGCACTCGACCGCTACCTCTATCTGGCCGACGCCGACGTGCACGACCTGCGCGACACATCAACCACTCGCGATCTCTACGTCGTCGACTCCCGCCGCCACGGCGTCAACGTCAACCGCAAGGAAGTCATCGTTCAGCGTGACACAATCGTCAGCCTGTCGCTGCTGGAGGATGTGGTGGTATGAGGCCATAGGTGATAGGCCACAGGCCTTAGGGAAAATACCCTGCGAGATCATCGAAAGCTGAAGGCGTTTCAATTGGCCGACGAGCTCGTGATGGCTGCGTATCGCGAAACAATCGACTTTCCAAGGTCTGAGCAGTTCGGCCTGACTGCCCAGATGCGGCGGGCGGCGGTTTCGATCGCGACGAACCTTGTCGAGGGTTCAGCCCGCGATTCAAAATTGGAATACATCCGCTTCATCGAGATCGCCTATAGTTCGGCCTGTGAATTGGAGTATCAGGTGACGGTTGCGCGCAGACTCAGGTACTTCAATGAGATGACCGTCGGTACAATCGAATCCAATGCACAGGAGGTCACGCGAGTCATCGCCGGCCTGCTGAAGTCACTCCGCACACCACGTTCTGAAACTCCGTAATTCCCTATGGCCTGTGGCCTCTCGCCTATGGCCTTGACCGCCTGCCATGTCCCACAACGGCTTGTTGTATATCGAAACCGTCGGCTGCCAGATGAACGTGCTCGACAGCGAACTCGTTGTCGCCGCGCTCCGCAAGCAGGGGTACGAAC
>JANNSB010000159.1:0-2430 GCA_031402175.1 Planctomycetaceae bacterium | reverse complement strand
CGACTTCAGTTTGCGGCTGCAACAGGCGAGCGCCGACGATCGTAGCCAGGTGCAGCAGCAATGGCTCGAGTCGTTGCAGCAGTACACGGTCGATTTCCCTCGTGCCGAAATGGCCCCCGAAGCGCTGCTGCAACTGGCAATGGCCCACGAGGTGACCGGTCAGGTTGCTCCCGCGAGAGAGAGGTATCAGAAGCTGATCACCGATTACCCGCAGCAGCCAGCCGCCGTCAAATCTCAAGGAGCACTCCGCCGCCTGGGTCTGGAAGGTAATGCACTTCAGTTGTCGGGCAACCTCGTCTCAGGCGGAACGCTCGATGTCGCCCAGTTGCGAGGCAAAGTCGTTCTGGTGATCTTTTGGGCCACATGGAGCCAGCCGCACATCGAAGACCTGCCTCAGTTGCAGGAACTCTACCGCGCGCAGCACGGCGAAGGCTTCGAAATCTACGGAGTGAATCTCGACACAGCAGGAGCGCCTATTGAACAATTAATGCAGCAGAATCGCATCTCCTGGCCGCAGATTCGGGAAGAAGGTGCTCTCGACAGCCCGCAAGCCCAGCAGTACGGCATCATCGCGCTGCCGACAATGTTCCTGGTGGACAAGACGGTCAAGGTGGTCACGACCGCTCCGTCTGTCGAGGAGCTCAAGAACCAAGTGCCGGTGCTTCTGGCGCAGTAATGTCGCCTTTCGCTCCGCGAATGAAGCGTTGGAACATTGCGGTGCGTTGAGTGTTTTGATGGCAAACAACGCCGGCCCCTTCTCCGGCGATGAGTGACACTGGAGTTCAGAGTGTGCCACTGGCTTTGCCAGTGCGATGGGCGAGTCGACGCTCCCTGGGGGTTACGTTTGACCGCTATTGCTGTCTGAGACGACGAGTTGATGTTACTCAGGATGGAACGCTTCTTTCAGCCCTGATGTGCCCGATCACGAATCGCCGTGTCAACTCACCGTTCGCACTGGCACACCCTAATACGATCCGCCGTCAGTGTCACCCGTCGCCCGACATGCCTGCCCTGCTTCGCGATGCAGGAATGGCACACAAGACATGCCACCCCGCCGCTACGATTGAACTTTATTACCTCGTGCGGATCCGCACGAGATGCGGGTGTCGAATTGTTGAACTCACACGATGGGTGACACGAGTGTCACCCGTCGCCTTACTTTTCAGCAACAATTGCCTCTCCGGTTTCGCCGTGAATGATCGATACAGGATTGTTCAATTTCCTCAATTCGCCAATTATCAATCCTGCGGGAGGCGTCCATACTTTAGAATCACGGAACAAACTTGGGGTTGCTGATGAATACAAGAAGGCCCACAGCCCGAAATCCAGTTGTGCGAACACCCGTTCGGAATTACTTGCGTTCCCCCAATTTACATCAAGAAAGAGGTATTCAGTCATTGCATCGGTCGGCACGGATTCACCGCCCGTGATCCGAATTGCATTAGAATCGAGTCCTCGGAGCATCTCTTGACAGCGTGGTAGCATCCAGTCGGGCGAGGTTAACTCAAAAGTCAATCCAACAATATCCTTGGTCGACCTGTCGACCAGCAAGTCCGGTTGAACCATCAACGGAGACTCTTCGCAAAAGTACCGTACTCCATTGAGATGAAAATCGACGACGGATCCATAATTGTCACAAAACGGATTTGGTAGCAGGAATCTTCGGGCAGGAGAACGAAATGTTGTCACGAGCGACTTCCCCAGGAGCAGCAAACTGTCATTTTCAATTCGTGCGTCCGTCATCCGTTGCCTCCCGGTAAGGGGAAATTGCCGATACCGCCCGGTGGATCAGGTCGAACTCCAGTTAGATAATCGATTCGGTGCTGATTGAGTTGGCGAACCGCCTCTGCATTTGCTTTGCATGCATTTGCCGCAGTGGCTCGGTAGTAATCGAGAATAGCCTCCCTTTGAGCGGCCGGAAGATTGCTGAAATCGGACAACGGCCGGGCACCGCTGCGCTTGTTAGCTGGCCCCTACTCTCATTGCCGCTGAGCCGGCGGCGCGTAAGGGTCGGGCGTGCCGGGCGCTATGACCGGGTTCTCCTTCAAGCTTGCCTGGAACTCCGCGATCATCGTCGTCATGGGCGTGACGGCCCAGGTGTTCTCGACGGTAACCGGGAATTCTTCCTTGGGATCGAGGATGAGGTTGAAGAGTTTAGGAGTGCCGAGCATCTGCGGCGGCGTGAACCAGTTGTGCTGTTCATTGTAGAGGTGCAGTTTCCAATTGCGCCACTACACCGCCTCGAGGCGATCTGCGTTGAACAGCAGGATGCCTTCGCGGTTCGAGGTCTCCGTCTTGCCCATCAGGAAATCACTTTGATCCACGCCGTCGATGGGCCGGTCTTGCGGCACCGGAGCAGGTTCTGACTGTCAGATTTGAGTTAAGTTGTCATCTATAGACTCGGAGTTTGGCCTGGCCGTATCCTGAGGG
>JANNSB010000158.1:0-5836 GCA_031402175.1 Planctomycetaceae bacterium | reverse complement strand
ATCACGGCCTGATCGACATTCGCCGCGATGATGTGTTCCTTGCGGTCATTGTAGCGCGACAATGTCGACCGCCGGGGATCGATGCGTTCGACGACGCCTTCCTCATCAGAGAGAGGCAGAATCCAGGCGAAGTCCCCCGCGACGACGGGATTCCGCTGGTCTCGCGAGAGCTGTCTCACGACCTGGCGGAGGGTGCAACGGCGCATCTTGCCGTCATCGGTGAGAACCCGGCAGTCGAGGGCGCCGACGTACTGAATCACCCGGCCCCGCAGGCACTGGGACTCATCCACCTGCCTGCTGGAGGTGGCATCGTCTGAGTCGGAGACGATCGTGCGAAAGCGAGTGAGATCTCCCTTGCCGCTCAGACGTTCCGAGAAACGGGCGTCTTCGGTCCCCTCTGCATTGGTCCGGACCTCGCGTGTCAGGTCATTCTTCCGCGACCTGTTCTGGCGGTTTTTCTGAAACGAGACGCGCAGCTTCTTGTTTTTCTTGGGGCTCACGTCAGCCGTCGTCCATCAGCCAGTTCATCGCCTGATTCTCGTCTTCGCTGAAGTTCTTTTCGCCCTGCTTGTTCAAGGGACGAGAAGGCTTGGGCAACTGTCTGCGGCGCTCCTGCTCCCGCTTGTGTAGGAGTCCCGCCTTCTCCAGCAGGCTCATCGCGAAGGGGTCTTCCTCCACCGGAGCCGGCGCGTCGGCCGAAGGTTCGTAAAGAATCTCGAAATGGTGCTTCGCGATCGAAAGTCTGTCCCCCGGGTGCAGAAACCGGGAATCGACCCGCTCGCCGTTGACCTTGATGCCGTTCCGGCTGTGCAGATCGCGGATATACCAGTACCCGTTCTGCAGTTCCAACTGGCAGTGATGCGACGAGACGTTGGGAAACTCCAGCACGACATCGCAACTGCTGCGCCGGCCGATCAGGATCGGTGACTTCGACAAGGGAATCGGATCCCCGCCCCCACAGGGGACCAGTCGGCCCAATTCTATGGAATTAGACTCCATGTGATTCTGAGTATGTTGCCCGGCACGGAAATGAGCACACGATGACCAGATTATATATCGGATGGGGTGTATCTCCAGCAAGAATCACTCCCCGCGAAAACATCCGGGAAAATCTCGACATGCCGAAACTCGTCTTGTCGCAATCTGCCGTCAACGCGACATTCCGTGTTGCCGGAGGGCAGCATTCCTGCCACGCACCGGCTCAGGCAGCCAGAGTGGCGATCACGCGGAGCGTGTTATGTTTCAAGGGAATGAAGAGCCGATTGCTGCCGACGCCCTGCCTGTCGTGCCAGTTGCAGCCGACGACGCGCCGCCCCCCATCAAGGCGGCTGCCGACACAGCGGCGACATTTGTCTGTCCTGGTAGCGAGACACCCATCAGCCGCAGCGTGCATCTTTCGCGCTTGCGGCGAGGCTTCGAGGAGTGCCGCGAGTGTCCGCAACGCGAACAGATCGGGCACCTCAGCTCGCCGGCCGTCAGGGCGTTCGTCGCGAACGATGAATCTGCGTCTACCTTGCTCCGTCGCGGCGCGATTCGCGGCACCTACCTGAATGAACTCACCCGCCCCGTGATGGCCGGCCTGGCCGAAGCCGTCGCGTCGATGCTGTGGGACGACCTGGGAGGTATGCCGACTCTTACCGCGAAGCCATGTCCGGTGGTCGTGGTGGGGCGCGACACACGCCCCATGTCGGCCGACCTGGCTGCCGGCGCGGTTGCGGGACTGCGCCGCATGGGCTGCCATGTGATCGAAGTTGGCGAAGTCACGCGGCCCGAATTCTGGTTCGCTGCACGGCATCTCGAATCGTTCGCCGGCGTGTGGATCAATGGTGTCGGTGCCGACGCCAACTGCAGCGGACTCGACGTCGTTCAAGGGGGCCGATGCTGGTCGTCCCCCGGCCGGCTCGATGACCTCCTGCAGCGCAAGGACAACAACCTCACTCGACCCAGAGAGCGTAACGGCACGCTGGCGACGTTTCAGACCGCGCGACCCTATCTCGCCGGATTGCGTAAACACTTTCATGCCTTCCGGCCGTTGACGATTCTCTTCTCGTGTCGAGAGCGAATGGTTGAGGGTTATCTCAAGTCGCTGCTGGAAGAGTCTCCCATTCAGTCACACTGGGACGAGCAGGGACGGCTTTCAGAGTTGCAGAGCGAAGCCTCGCAACTCTCCGCCGAGTTGATGGAACAGCTTTTATCGCAGCGGCTCGATGCCGTGATCGCCATCAATGAGGATGCACAATCGTGCCGCATCTGGGACGAGCGCGGGCGGCCCGTGTCGCCGCTGCACATGCTGCGCCCCATGCTGGAAGTGATCGACCGCCGGCGACTTGCCCGAACGTCACGCCAATCGCCCGGCACCCTCGACACTGTGAAGCAGGAAGTGAAGCGACAGGGACCGAACTGGCTACAGGCCCGTGCAGCATTTGTGCGATCACAAGGCGGATCGGATGGGTCTGAGAAGGCTCCGCAGGAAGTCGTCGCGTCGGCACCGGTGATAGTCTCCCGCGAAGACAATTCGCCACGAGAGGCCGAGCACATCCACACGTCCCCAATCGTCGTGAGCACGGCCTTGCTGCCCGAGAACGGGAGCCTGGGAACGGACGTGATTTCCGCGGAAAGCACGCTGGAAGCGATGTCGCGGGCCATGGTCGCGCACGAGGCCCGGCTGGGCCTCGACTGGCGCGGCGCGTTCTGGTTCGACGAGGCCGGCCCGACATCCGACGCCCTCATCACGACGGCGAGAGTGCTGCAACTGCTCAGCCAAAGCGACCACCCGCTTTCGCGCCTGTGGGCCGAGTGAGCGTGTGAACGGCAAGGTTGCGCAGCTCCTCAACCTTACCGTCGCGGTTGCGCGGGTGCGCCATGCCTCATTGGGTTGATACTCGCCGCCTGAGCGTTCACGATGCCGCTTCGTCTGCCAGCGTCTCCCTGTTGACCAGTGACCGAGCCACCACCGTCATTCCGAAATCACTTCCCCCACGAAGGAGTCCGCCCGATGAGCGGTTCACGTTTCGCGTCGTTCGTGTCATCCAGCATCGCCGTGTGCGGCCTGTGTCTGATGGCTGATGTCATCCATGCGGACGAGCCGGAGCAGGGGGCGACGCGGCAGGCCGACCTGGGGGGCGATGTGACTCTCGAAGTCGTCTACATTCCGCCCGGCGAATTCATGATGGGCAGCACTGCGGAAGAGAAAGCCTGGGCCACGGGCATCGAAGGGGGAGCGACGCCGGGCACCGAGCGAGAATCGTACGAAGGCGAAGCTCCGCGCCGGATGAGCGTGAACGACGGTTACTGGATGGGTCGCACCGAAGTCACGATGGGGCAGTTTCGGCGGTTTGCCGAGGAGTCGGGGTATGTGACCGACGCGGAAGAGCCGGGAGGCCACACGCAGTGCTTCAATCCGGAGTGGGACGGTTATCACTTCACGGCAAGTGTGGTGCATCCCTGGGAGCCGATGGCAGACAAGAGCTGGCGCGATCCCAACTTTCAGTTTCCGTTGCAGGACGACTTTCCCGTTGTCTGCGTGAGCTGGAATGACGGCCGGGCCTTTTGCGAGTGGCTCACCGCCCACGAACGCGAAGCCGGCCGGCTTCCCGAAGGTCTCGTCTATCGCCTGCCGACGGAAGCCGAATGGGAATACGCCTGCCGCGGAGGGAGCCAGGAAAGCACCTACTACTGGTGGGGGAATGAACTCAATGACGGCAAGAGGCGGCTCAACATTTCGAGCGTCGACTTCCTCCCGGACCGCGACACGACCTGGCCGTTGGCGAACGCCCCCTGGAGCGACGGCTATTCGTTCGTGGCCCCGGTGGATCATTTCGGAGAGCAAGGCCGCAATGGTTTCGGCATGTCCGACATGTGCGGCAACGTGTGGGAAGTGGTCCTTGACCACTTCGATCCCAAGGGAGGGCACGAAGAACTCTATGTCGTCGACGAGAACCCGCGCCCGGTCTGCCGCGGGGGCAACTACTTCGACGTGCCCGGCAACGCCCGCTGTGCCGTTCGGCTGGGCCTGCAAGGCCCCAGCTACTCCGACTCCCGCGACGGCTTTCGAATCTGCCTCGGCAAGCCGAGGGGGTGAGGGGCAATTGTCGCGGCAGTGTGCCACGGCTGTGTGGCTGGGGCACGGTACCGGTCGATCTGCTCTCGTGAGCCAACCGCATACACTGCTGGACGAGCCAGCAGTGGCACCCACGTTGGTCAATTCAACAGTGCCACCCCGCCGCCGTTAAGGCACGTTCACAAATCTCCCTGGACCTCGACGGAGAGTCCCCGATAGGTGCATGGGCGGCGCGGCGGAGACATCACGACTGCCTGCAGAACGGAGTACCCGATCATCACCAGCGTCTGAGTTCCTCGTTCCATCAGTTGGTTCAACGCCTCTCGAGCAGGATCGCTCGCCCAAACATCAACGCGAGGCCCCTCCAAAGCAAGGGCACACAGCCTCGACGCCCGAACTACACACTTGACTTCGGACTTCCTATAGGTGCCACCCCGCCGGCCGAAAACCCATCCGGACCGGCTGTACGCCGACGCCGGATACGACAGTGACGCCACGCGATGCATCCTGAGGTTTCTGGGAATTGAACCACACATTCGCCGGAAACGCACTCCGCACGGGAGCCACTTGGGAAGGATCCGCTGGGTGGTCGAACGCACGATCAGCTGGATCAAAGGCCTCCGCCGCATGCGAATTCGTTACGATCGTCTGGGCACGATGATCGACGCTTGGACTACGATGGCCGCCGCCGTCATCTGCTTTCAGATGTTGCGGGAATCGGTGCCGTAACATCACTTCACACAAGTAGTTCTTTGTCAGCCTCTAAGTGATCCGTGTCAGCCAGCGTACGGCTGACCCGTCGCTTGAAGCCGCGACCGCCCTCAGCGCTCGCACTGGCGGACAAGCCGGCCAGTGGCACACAAATTAGAGCATCAACTCGCCAGTGGCACCTGGCGAAGCGGGCCGGCTGCCCGAAGGCCTCGGCTATCGCCTGCCGACAGAAGCCGAATGGGAATACGCCTGCCGCGGAGGGAGCCAGGAGAGCCACTACTACTGGTGGGGCAACGAACTCAATGAGGGAAAGAGGAGGTTCAACATCTCGGCCGTCGATTTCCTCCCCGATCGCGACACGATCTGGCCCTTGGCGAACGCACCCTGGAGCGACGGCTATTCCTTCGTGGCCCCGGTGGATCATTTCGGAGAGCAAGGCCGCAACGGTTTCGGCATGTCCGACATGTGCGGCAACGTCTGGGAAGTCGTGCTCGATCACTTCGATCCCGAGGGAGGGCACGAAGAGTTGTATGTGGTCGAAGAGAACCCGCGCCCGGTCTGCCGCGGCGGCAACTACTTCGACGTCCCCGGCAACGCCCGCTGCGCGGTTCGTCTCGGCCTGCAAGGCCCCAGCTACTCCGACTCCCGGGATGGGTTTCGGATCTGTCTGGGGAAGCCGAGGGAATGAGAGCAGAAGTGTCGGCTCATGAATCGCTGAGTATGCCATGAACGTCAACAACTACCCGGCATTGGAGCAGTTTCTTGGAGCATACTTTCATCAGGACTTCATGCTGGATTCTGGAAGTCCTGATGGTGCGATTGCTGAGTTCGTTCAAGGTTCGTCAGCAGACACAATTCATGAAGTGTGCAGTGAATTGCAGCAAGTGATCCCGATGGTCGAGAAGATGAAAGACCCAGAAGAGTTCCTGCATCGAACTCTTTGGTGCGACTACCTCCCAAGTGCTGATGGTTGGACGGTTGCAGGATGGCTTAAGCACGTTCAACAGAAGGTTTGCAGCGGGTAGCCACGTCCACTCACCATTCGCACTGGCGGACAAGCTGTTC